>JAFULE010000198.1 GCA_017483235.1 Faecalibacterium sp.
GCCGCGGTGGTGCTGGCCCAGCTGCCGGTGGAGCAGCTGTGGAAAAAGCCTGCGGCAACAAAAGAATAACCCAAACCAGGACAGCCCGCCTGCCCGGCGGACTGTTCTTTTTTGCGCTTTTTTTGCAGGAAAGGGTTGACAGGACGGTCTACAACTTGTAGAATGTAAGTGCGGACGACAACTTGTAGACCAAAAGGAGGTGCCGGGATGGAACCCAAAACCTATGCCCTGACCGAAACCGAAGAAAAATTTGCTGCGCTGATCTGGCAGCATGCGCCGGTGGCCTCGTCCAAACTGGCGGCACTGGCCGAAGCGGAATTCGGCTGGAAAAAATCCACCACCTACACCATGCTCAAACGACTGGAAAACAAACAGGTGTTTGCCAACGACCACGGCACGGTGTGCGCACTGGTGACCGCCGAAGATCTGGCCGCCGCCGAAACCGCCCACTTTGTGCAAAAAAACCTTTGGCGGCAGCCTGCCCCGGTTTCTGGCTGCATTCAGCCGCGAAAAAGCGCTTTCTGCTGCCGAGGTGGACGCCCTGCAGCAGCTGATCGACGCTGCCCGCGCACAGAAAGGGGAGTGAGAAGGATGCTGCTTGCCAAAATCGGTGAAATTCTGCTGGCCCCGCTGTGGTGGTTTGCCATATTGTGCGAGACCCTGCACGCGGAAGATATTTTTCATGTTTTGCTCAACCTGACCGTCAACGGCGGCTGGGCCATTCTGGCGGTGCTGGCCGCCCGGCTTGTGCTGCAAAAAGCCCCCCGTAAATACGCCTATGTCCTGTGGGCGGTGGCGGCGTTCCGGCTGGTGTGCCCGGTCAGCTTTCCCAGCCTGTTCAGCCTGCTGCCCTCGGCGGGCAAACCTGCCGTGCCCTACGACATCGGCTTTGCCGCCGCCCCGCAGGTGAACACCGGCTCGGCTGCGGTGGATCATGCAATCAACGCCGTGCTGCCCGCGCCCGACCCGCAGGTGCTTTCCAGCGTCAACCCTCTGCAGGTGTGGATGTTTGTGCTGGCGGTGCTGTGGGTGCTGGGGGTGCTGGTGCTGGCGGTGTGTGCCGCGGTGTCCACCCTGCGGCTGGCCCGGCGGGTCAAAACAGCCCGGCTGCTGCCGATGCCTGCCGCCGAACAGGGCCCTTCGCCTCTGTGGGGCATGGCCAACGCCGCCCCGGTATACGCCTTGCCCGGGGCCGAAACCGCCTTTGTGTTTGGGGTGCTGCGGCCCCGTATTTACCTGCCCGAGGGCCTTTCGCCCGCAGCGCAGGCCTGCGTGCTGGCCCACGAGCGCACCCACATCAGCCGGGCCGACCATATCATCAAGCTGGCGGCCTTCTGCGTGCTGTGCGCCCACTGGTTTAACCCCTTGGTCTGGCTGGCGTGGTTTTGCATGGAGCGTGATATGGAGCACAGCTGTGACGAAGCCACCCTGCGCCGCACTGGGCAAAGCCGGGTGGACTACGCCCAAAGCCTGCTGAATCTGACCGCCAGACGGCGGCCCGGGGCGTTCAGCCCGGTGGCCTTTGGTGAAAGCGGGGTGGCCGCCCACATCAAAAATGTGCTCAACTACAAGCGCCCGGCCTTCTGGGTCAGTGTGGCCGCCCTGGCGGCGGTGCTGGTGCTGGGCTTTGGCCTTGCCGCCGACCCGGCCGTCACCCCGCTGATGCAGGCGCAGGCTGCAGTGGATGCCGCCCGGCAGCAACCGGTGGGCCGTGTGACCATCGAAACCATTGCCGAGACCAATACCGCCGGTGTGACCGAGCACAGGGTGGAAGAAAAGCTGTACCAGCGCGAGCCGCTGCGCTATCATTGGGTCACCCGCTGGCTGGACCAGCGGAATGCCGGCACCGTGGCGGCTGTCTACTGGACCGAGGACCGGGCCTTTGCGCGCACCGACGACGGCGTGTGGGGCGAAATGACCGTGCTGGACATGAAGGGCCGTACCCCCGGTGAGATCCGCCGGGAAAGCTGCGACGGCCTGTACGGCCTGCAAAACCAGCTGACCGAGCCCAAAAACTTCAGCGAGATCATCCGCAAAGGGGACACCATCACTCTCATCGTCGATACCGACCGGGCGGGCAGCACAGCCCCTGCCCAGCGGGTGCCGATCACCGAAAGCGAAACCATTGACATCACCCTGAATGGGGACGCCCTGCAGCAGGTGCAGTGGGTGGAACGGCAGGTGCAGCCCGACACCGGCGAGATCTTCACCTTCCGCACCACCCTGACCGTGCAGGATGCCGCCACCGTGCAGGCCGAACTGACCGAGCTGTACAACCAACATGGCTTTGGCATGGCCCTCGAACAGGCCCCCGGCCCGGGCGAAGGCGGGGTGACCACCCTGCCCGCCGCAGGGGATGCCGGTACCCTGCGCAGCCTTGGCTCCGGGCAGAGTGCGGCGCTTTCGAAGCAGGACGCCCGCCTGCTGGCCGATCTGCTGGCACAGGGCAGCTGGAACACCGAAGGCACCGCCGATTGCCTGAGCGAGTATGAGATCGAGCTGAACGGCGAAGTGTATCTGTATCATGCAAGCTGCGGCACCTTCAACGACAATAAAAACAACCGCAGCCTGACGGTGGACAAAGCCGTGTGTGCACAGCTGAACGAACAGCTGGCCGGGTATGGGCTGGACGCCTCTGCCCAATAAAGCAAAAAACAACCGCCCCGGCCCGAAGAACACTTCGGGCCGGGGCGGTTTGCTGTTATAGTATTTTGCTTATTCTTCGGGCACGGTCTCGTCCAGCACCCAGC
>JAFULE010000199.1 GCA_017483235.1 Faecalibacterium sp.
GGCTTTCATCAATGGCAGTACCCCAGATGATGTTGGCATCGGGATGAGCGCTCTGGGTGATCAGACCGGCGGCCTGCTCCACATCCTCCAGGCCGATATCGGGGCTGGAAGTGATGTTGATGATAACGCCGTGAGCACCGCCGATGCTGGTTTCCAGCAGCGGGCTGGAGATGGCAGCCTTGGCGGCATTTTCAGCCTTGCCGGCACCCTTGGCGCTGCCAACGCCCATGTGGGCGTAGCCGGCGTCCTTCATGACCGAACGCACGTCGGCGAAGTCCAGATTGATGAACGCAGGCACATTGATCAGGGCCGAGATGGACTCGACGCCCTGGCGCAGCACGTTGTCGGAAGCCTCGAAGGCATTCATCAGGGTGATCTTTTCCTGACTGATCAGCTTCAGGCGCTCGTTGGGGATGACGATCAGGCTGTCAACATGCATCATCAGGTTGGCAATGCCCTGCTCGGCCAGGCCCATCTTGCGCTTGCCCTCAAAGGCAAAGGGCTTGGTAACAACGCCGACGGTCAGGATGCCCAGTTCGTGGGCAACCTCGGCCACCACAGGGGCTGCGCCGGTGCCGGTGCCGCCGCCCATGCCGGCGGTGATGAACACCATCTGGCTGCCGCGCAGCGCATTGGCGATCTCGTCCTTGCTTTCTTCGGCAGCACGCTGGCCAACCTCGGGGTCGGCGCCAGCGCCGCGGCCCTTGGTCAGCTTGTTGCCCACCTGAACCTTCATGGTGGCCTTGTTCTTGGACAGGGCCTGTGCGTCGGTATTCATTGCAATAAACTCAACGCCCTGCAGCCCGCACTCGACCATGCGGTTGACCGCATTGCCGCCGCCGCCGCCAACGCCAATAACTTTGATTGTAGTTACGTTTTCTTCGGTGCCTTCATCCAGCATAAATGCCATAAATGTACCCTCCTGCAATTTTATGGTAGACACACGCAGCCTCCGGCATCCACTGCCGGCAGTGTACTATGCGCGCGAGTATGACTATATGTATGTATCGTACCATTTTTTGTGCGGGATTGCAAGGTCATTTTGGGCATCTATGCGTCAAATCCCCATAAATTTTGTCACAACGGTCTGATGCGCCTTTTTGGTACCATTTTCCTGATCATGAACCGAGGCCCCCAGCCGGCGCAAAAGCCGGGGCAGATCCTCATAGCCGCGGGCGATCAGATCGGCGTTTTCGATACCGACCGGCTGACTGACCGCCAGCGCCGCCACCGCCAGCGCAGCACCGCCCCGCAGATCGGGGGCGGTGACCAGCGCACCGTGCAAGGTACCGCCGGGCCGAATGAACAGGGTGTGCTGCTGCACCGCTACCTGTGCGCCCATGGCAGAAAAGCCTGCCGCACAGGCAAAACGGTTTTCGAACACAGTGTCCTGAATGCTGCTTTGGCTTTGTGCCCCCAGCAGGGCTGCAGCCAGCAGCGGCGCAGCGTCGGTGGCAAGGGCCGGGTACACCCCGGCAAACACCTGCCCCACCCCCTGCAGCAGCCCGCGCCGGCTGATCTGTACTTGGTCGGCATCGGTTTCCACCGCACAACCCGCCTGCCGCAGCACCTGTAGCAGCGGCGCAAAGGCAGCAGGGTCACACCGGCGCAGCACCGCCTGCCCCCCGGCGGCAGCCACTGCACAGGCCAGTGTGGATGCCACAATCCGATCCGGAATAGGAGTGTAATGCCCCCCGTGCAGCGGTCGGCCCCCCTGAACGCGCACCACCGGGGTACCCGCCCCCTGCACCTGCGCACCACAGGCGTTGAGGAAATTGGCCAGATCCACGATCTCCGGCTCGCAGGCAGCTCCCCGCAGCACCGTTTCGCCCCGGGCAGCCACGGCAGCCATCAGCAAGGTTTCGGTGGCCCCCACGCTGGGGCAGCGCAGGGTGTAGTCCACCCCCTGCAGGCCGCGGGGTGCCTGCAGGGTAAGGTGTTCGCCCCACTGCACGGCCGCCCCCATTTGGGTCAAGCCGTCCAGATGGATGTCGATGGGGCGGGGCCCCAGCTTACAGCCACCGGGCATAGCGGTTTGCACCTTGCCCGCCCGGGCCAGCACCGGCGCACAGAACAAAACCGAAGCCCGCATACTGCCCACCGGCCCATCGGGCAGGCAGTGGTTTTGCACCGGCTGCGGACACACCCGCAGCACCTGCCCGGCCCACTGTACCCCGCAGCCCACCGCGTGCAGAATTTCCACACAGGCAGCCACGTCGGACAGGCGGGGCACCCGATGAAAAGCCACCTCGCCCTCACACAAAAGCGAAGCCGCCAGCAACGGCAGCACACTGTTTTTTGCCGTTGGTACCTCCACTGTTCCGTACAACGGCCGCCCGCCCCGCACCACCAAAGTATTGCCCATAACAATGCCCCCCGTCGCTGGATTTCCATGTTCCACCCTATGCCGGAAAGGCCGATTCGGTGATGATTTTTGCTTTTTTTGCCCCGTTTAGCAGGTGCTGCGGCGGGAAACCGCCAGTACAATGCCCATTTCGCCCAGCAGCATCATCAGGCTGGTACCGCCCGAGGAAAAGAAGGGCAGGCTGATGCCGGTGTTGGGGATGGTGTTGGTGACCACCGCCATGTTCAGCACCGCCTGCAGGGTGACCTGTACCACAAAGCCCACTACCAGCAGTGCGCCGAACTTATCCGGGGCACGGGCCGCAATGGCAATGCCCCGCAGCAGAAGCAATACAAACAACAGAATGACTGCGCAGGCCCCTATAAAACCCAGCTCTTCGCACAGGATGGAAAAGATAAAATCGTTTTGCGGTTCGGGCACATACAGGTGCTTTTGCCGGCTGTTGCCCAGCCCCAGTCCGGTGGCCCCGCCCGAACCGATGGCGTACAGGCTTTGGATGGTCTGATGGCCGCTGCCCAGCGGGTCAGCAAAAGGGTCCAACCAGCTTTCCAGCCGGCTTTGGGCATAGGGCACCAGATCCGGCATGGCCACCAGCACCACCGCAATGGCAGCCACACCGCCCACCCCGGCCATAGCAAACCATTTCAGCCCAGTTCCACCCACAAACATCAGCACCGCACCGATGCACAAAATCAGCAGCGTGCCCGAAA
>JAFULE010000200.1 GCA_017483235.1 Faecalibacterium sp.
ACCCACAGATCGTTGCACGCGCCGCATTGGCACTGGCCCATGGGGCAGGCAGCTGCGGTATGGTCTGGGGACAGGAACTGGACCTGAAATACGAAACCATCACTGCCAGCGAAGACCAACTGCGCCAGATCCACCGAGGCAAAACCGGTGCACTGATCAACGCAGCTGTGCAGATGGGCGCAGCCGCTGCCCTTGCACAACCGGAACTGTGTGCCGCGCTGGAGCAGTACGCACAGGATCTGGGCCTTGTGTTCCAGATCGTGGATGATGTACTGGATGTTACCAGCACAGCCGAAGAACTGGGCAAACCCATCGGCAGTGATGCTGCCAACGGTAAAACTACCTTTGTTACTCTGTACGGTGTACCGGGTGCGATGGAGCTTGCTGAAGGGATCAACCGTGCCAACTGCGGCCGTATGCAGCAGCAATTCGGCGACAAAGCATGGTTTTTGATCGAACTGGCCAGCCAGCTGCTGGGCCGCCGCAGCTAATAAAAAAGAAAAGGATGTACGCGCTATGGATATCATTCACGCGATTTTGAACTGGAACTATATCCTTACTGTTTCTGTTACTGCCTGGCTGGTGGCGCAGGTACTGAAAACCATCATCAACTTTGCATTGGTCGGCCGGCTGCAGATCAGTCGCATGTGGGGCGACGGCGGTATGCCCAGCGCCCATAGTGCCACCGTTTGCGCCATGGTGGTGGCATCGGGGTTCCATTCCGGCACCGACTCTACCACATTTGGCATTGCCTGTGTGGTGGCAATCATCACCATGCACGATGCTATGGGCGTGCGGTACGAAACCGGCGAGCAGGCAAAGGTGCTGAACCAGATGATTCAGGAGTGGATGGAGATTGGCTCGAAGAATGCGCCCTTCCTGAATAACCGCGAACTGAAAGAGATGGTAGGCCACACCCCCTTTGAGGTGATCGGCGGTGCCATCGTCGGTCTGTTGATTGGTCTGCTGTTTACGGTTCTATAAAAACAAGTTGTAAATAAAACAAAGGAAAAGCAAAGGTATGAAAACTCCGTTGCTGGATACGATCCGTCAACCGGATGATCTTAAAAAAATATCCTGTGCACAGCTTCCGGCATTGTGTGCAGAAATACGCGGCTTTTTGCTGGAAAGCGTATCCAAAACCGGCGGACATCTGGCATCCAATCTGGGTGTGATCGAACTGACCGTCGCGCTTCATTATGCCCTGAACTCACCGGTGGATAAACTGGTGTTTGATGTGGGGCATCAGTGCTATACCCACAAGCTGCTTACCGGCCGCCGCGAGGGCTTCGCCGCACTGCGTAAACTGAACGGCCTTTCGGGATTTCCCAACCCCGGCGAAAGCGAACACGACAGCTTTCTTGCCGGCCACGGTAACACCGCACTGTCTCTTGCCGTCGGTATGGCGCAGGCCAAAAAGCTGAAAGGGGAGCCCGGCCAGGTGGTTGCCATCATTGGCGACGGCGCCTTTACCGGCGGTATGGTATACGAAGGGCTGAACAACATCGAAAAACTGGACAATCTTGTGCTGGTGTTGAACGACAACAAGATGTCCATTTCGAAAAACGTGGGTGCCATGGCCCGGTATCTTACCCGGCTGCGCACTGCGCCGCAGTACTTCCGCGCCAAAGAGAATGTGCAGGATTTTCTGGAAGCCATCCCTCTGGTTGGTAAACCGGTGAAAAACGCCATTCATCTGGGTAAAGCTGCATTGCGCCGCAGTCTGTACCACTCCACCATGTTCGAAGAGATGGGCTTCCAGTATGTTGGCCCGGTGGACGGCCACGATGTGGTGCAGATGGCCGAGTTGTTTGCAAATCTGCGTCATCCCACCGGCCCGCTGTTTGTTCATGTGGTAACCACCAAAGGCAAAGGGTATGAGCCGGCCGAGCAAAATCCGGGCGAATTCCACGGGGTCAATTCTTTTGATCCTGCGCAGCTGCCCGACCCTGATGTTGCACCGAAAGAGTCTTTCTCCAACTGCTTTGGCAAAACGCTCACTCAACTGGCCGGGCAGGATGAGCATATCTGTGCCATTACCGCAGCAATGAAGTATGGCACCGGTCTGCAATTCTTTCACAAAGCATATCCCAACCGCTTTTTTGATGTGGGCATGGCCGAGCAGCATGCAGTTACCTTTGCAGCAGGTCTTGCCAGCCAGGGCATGTTGCCGGTAGTAAGTATCTATTCCACCTTTTTGCAGCGCTCGTACGATCAGATGATCCACGATGTGGGGCTTTTGCAGCAAAAGGTTTTGTTTGCGGTTGACCGTGCAGGTCTTGTGCCCGGCGATGGCGAAACCCATCAGGGCATCTATGACCCTGCCTATTTCAGCAATCTGGATATCCCGGTATATTCCCCCTGCAATTATGAAGAGCTGCAGTATTGCCTTGCACAGCTTACCCGGAATATGCCCGGTCCGGCAGCGGTGCGGTATCCCCGCGGCGGGCAGGCGGCAGCATTGGCCGAACTGGGCTGCACCGGTGCCGCATACGACCTTGTGCGTCGGCAAAACGATAGTGATGTCGTTCTCGTTTCCTACGGCAGTGAAACCGAGGATGCACTGCAGGCTTCGCTGCTTCTGGCGGAACACGGCCACAATGCCGATGTCTGCAAGCTGCTGCAGATCCACCCACTGCCTTCCGATTTGATCGAAGAACTGAAACGCTATAAAATCATTCTGTTTGCTGAGGAATGTGTACGCCGCGGCGGCATTGGCGAGCATTTGCTGTATGCGCTGCACGCTGCCGGCTGGCAGGGTGTTTACCTGCACAGCGCTGTGGATCAGCTTTCGCTGCCGCACGCGACGGTACCTGAAATGAAGCAGGTGCTGGGGCTGGATGCCCGGGCACTGGCACAAAAAGTTGAGGAGAATCTGGTGTGAAAATTCGTCTGGATCAGTATTTGGTGCAAAACGGTATGCTGCAAAGCCGCGAGCGTGCCAAGGCCATGATCATGGCCGGCGTGGTATATATCAATGGCCAAAAAGCCGACAAGGCCGGTGATACAGTACCCGAAGGTGCAGTCGTTGAAGTGCGCGGTAAGGATATTGGATATGTAAGCCGCGGCGGTCTGAAGCTGGAAAAGGCCATGAAAGAGTTTCCGCTTACCCCCGCCGATAAGGTGTGCATGGATATTGGCGCCTCTACCGGCGGTTTTACCGACTGCATGCTGCAAAACGGCGCCCGCAAGGTGTATGCAGTGGATGTGGGATATGGTCAGCTGGCATGGAGTTTGCGCACCGACCCCCGCGTGGTGAACATGGAACGTACCAATATCCGCAATGTGGAACCGGACATGCTGCAGGAACCCATTGAGTTTTTCAGCGTGGACGTTTCGTTCATTTCGCTGTTCCATATTTTCCCGGTGGCACAGCGTATCACCGTTCCCGGTGCAACCGGCGTGTGTCTGGTAAAGCCTCAGTTTGAAGCCGGCCGCGAAAAAGTTGGCAAACATGGCGTTGTGCGCGAGCCCGAAACCCATCGGGAAGTAATCGAAAAGGCCATGGACTTCGCTGTGAATAACGGTTTTTCTGTAAAGGGACTTGACTTTAGCCCCGTAAAAGGCCCCGAAGGCAACATCGAGTACCTGATGTTTGTGGAAAAATGCGACGATCCCCAGCGTCTGCCGGCCGAAACCGCTGCGCAGGTGGTTGCCGCATCCCATACTGCTCTGGATAAATAATATCTCGTGCGGAGATCAAAGCTATATGAAAGTATATATCGCACCCAATCCCAAAAGACCTGTTGCGTTGGCGGCAGTGCCCAAAGCCACTGCAATTTTGCGGCAGCACCAGGTGGAAGTTTTGCTTGATGAATCGCTTAAACCTGTATGTACCGTGCCGGACGTTACCTATTTGGACAATAAACAGTGTCATCTACAGGCCGATGCTGTCCTGACGATCGGTGGTGACGGTACTATTCTGCGCGAGGCAGGCGTTGCGTTCCACTATAAAAAGCCCATTATGGGCATCAATCTGGGCCGCTACGGTTTTCTTGCCATCTGCGAGGAAGACGAGATGGAAGAAAAACTGGCCCTGCTTGCCGCCGGCAAGTACAGTCTGGATACCCGCATTCTTCTGAGTGCCCACATTGCAGATGATCCAGACTTCTGTGTGCATGCTTTGAACGATATTGTCGTGGCCAAGGGGCATCTCAATCAGGCAATCGAATTCAATATCTTCTGCGATGGTATCCTTGTCGAGCATTACCGCGGCGACGGTGTGATCGTTGCTACCCCCACCGGTTCTACCGCCTATTCTCTGGCAGCCGGCGGCCCCATTCTGGATGCTCGTACCAAGGCGATGGTCGTTACCCCCATTTCGCCTCATAGTCTGCAGACTTCTTCTATGGTATTTGCTCCGGAACGTAAAATTGCTTTACAGGTTGGAACTTTGCAGGAAGGCGAAACAGCATATCTGAGCAACGACGGCCATGATGGCATTCCGCTGCAAAGCGGCATGATGGTAGAGATTGCGCTGTCGCATCACACGGTGCAGCTGATCACCTTCGGCGCCGCCGACCAGTTCCAGGCAATCGATCAGAAACTGAAAAATCGTAGCTAAGGGCAGAAAAGGTGGATACTATGAGAAAACCTATGCAGGAAAGCGGAAAATCCAAGCAGGAGCGTCTGCAGGCAATTTTGCGGCTGATCGAAGAACATCCCATCAATCGTCAGGAAGAATTGCTGCGGTATCTGCGCGCCGAAGGCTTCGATGTTACCCAGGCCACCGTTTCACGCGATATTCGTGAACTCAATCTGGTGAAGGCTTCCGCCGAAAACGGCGGATATCGGTATGTTGCCGGCCACACCGACCGCAGCCGCGGTTCAAAAAATCTTTCCCGCTTTGAGATGATCTTCCGTGAATCGGTGCTCAAGGTGGATTATGCCGGTCATATCGTGCTGGTCAAGTGCTACAGCGGCATGGCCAATGCTGCCTGCGAGGTGTTTGATGCGATGAACTGGCCTGCAGTCGTGGGCACCTTGTCCGGTGACGATACCTTTTTTGTTCTGGCCCGCACCGAGCACGATGCAAAGTCGATGTGTGCCGAACTGAGCCGTTACACAACGGCCTGAAACTGAAGTTTTACGAAAGGGGGGGGCGGCACTGTGCTTTCCCGTCTGCAGATTGAAAATGTTGCGGTGATCGAAAAGGCCGATGTGCAATTTCGACCAGGACTGAATGTTCTTACCGGTGAGACCGGTGCGGGTAAATCGATTTTGATCGATTCCATCAATGCCATTCTGGGCAGTCGCACCTCCCGCGATCTGGTACGCACCGGGGCAACCAAAGCGGTAATTCGTGCCTCGTTTGAACAGCTGCCCGATTCGGTATGCCGCAAACTGGCCGATGCGGGTTATGAAGAAACCGATGCACTGCTTGTGTACCGCGAGATCAATACCGAAGGCAAAAGCAGCTGCCGCATCAATGGCATGCCGGCCACCGCCACTATGCTGCGCGAGATCTGCGCCGGTCTTGTCAACATTCACGGTCAGCACGATTCGGTGGGCCTGACAAACCCTGCGCAGCACGAAGGGCTGTTGGACGCCTATGCACAGAATGCCGCCATCAAGCAGGAGTACTATGCCTGTTATCGCGAACTGATCCGCATCAAGCGCGAGATGGATTCGCTGGTGATGGACGAAGCGGAAAAACAGCGCAAGCTGGATCTGCTGCAGTATCAGGTGGATGAGATCGATTCGGCCGAACTGGTCGTGGGTGAGGAGGAGACACTGGAAGCCCGCCGCACCGTACTGGCCAATGCCGAAACCATCCGGGAAAAGCTGTCTGCTGCGTATGCGGCACTCTCCGGCAGCGATCAGGAGGGCGGCGCCTGCGATTTGCTGGGGCATGCCTCCAATGCATCCTCCGCAATGGCTGAGCTGGACCCCGGTCTTGCCCAGTTTGCTGATAAGCTGGCCGAGCTTTATTATTCTGCCAGGGATGTGGCCGCCGAACTGGCCGGCTGCATGGATGATTACGATGCAAACGATGCCGAACTGAACGAAATCGAGCAGCGGTTGGACCTGTTGTATCGCTTAAAACGCAAATACGGAGCTACCATTGAAGAGATCCTTTCCTTTGGCGAAGAAGCGCGCAAGGAATTGAATCGAATCACCTTTGCGGAGCAGCGTACCCGCCAGCTGGAGCAGGAAAAGCGCCGACAGTTTGTTCTTGCCCGGGAAAAGGCCGAAGCACTTACGACATCCCGCCTTCAGGCCTTCGAAGCCTTGAATGAAGAAATTGCCGCGGCACTCAATTTTCTGAACATGCCCGGTGTGCGCCTCTCGCTGCAGCACAGCCGCGGACCGCTTTCTTCCCACGGGCAGGATACACTGGAATTTTACATTGCCACCAACCCCGGTGAAGCCCCCAAGCCCTTGGCAAAGATCGCTTCGGGCGGTGAGTTAAGCCGTATTATGCTGGCTATCAAAAGCGCCATGGCAGATAAGGATGCGATCCCCACCATTATCTATGACGAAATTGATACCGGTGTTTCGGGCAAGGCGGCAGGCAAGATTGGCCTGACGCTGAAAAAGAATGCAGCCAGTCATCAGATCCTGTGCATCACCCATACCGCACAGATCGCGGCATTGGCCGACAGTCATTTGCTGATCCGTAAAAATGTCGAAAACGATCGTACCTTTACCCAGATCACACCGCTGGACGAAGAGGGAAGGGTACAGGCACTGGCCAGTCTGATCTCGGGCGATCACGTTACCGAGCTTTCGCTGGCAAACGCCCGGGAAATGCTGCATCAGCACGCCGAATAAACGGCTTGACAACTGTGTGCAAAGCTTTTATAATATCCCATGTTGAAAGGCTTTGAAGGGAACCCAGTAGCCCTGCGAAACTCCATTCAGAGAGGCCCCGGTTGGTGCAAGGGGCTATGGGCCGCAGCTGTGTGAAATACCTCCCTGAGCCGCGGGCTGAACCCCAACCGGGCAGTAGGCTTTGCCGTATGCGTTACGTTACAAACGCAGAGTGTAGCCAACACCGGCCGGCACTCGCAAGGCCGTTTTCGTGAGGGAACGGTAAACAGAGGTGGTACCGCGATTTTACTCGCCCTCTGCCAAATTCAGTTTGGCAGAGGGCGTTTTTATTTTGCTTTTCTGCCCCACAGCAACAGGAGGAATACACAATGACACTGTACGAAGAACTGGTTGCCCGCGGCCTGATCGCGCAGGTAACCAACGAAGACGAAATTAAAGAGATGATCAACAACGGCAAAGCCACCTTCTACATTGGCTTTGACCCCACTGCCGACAGCCTGCATGTCGGTCACTTCATGGCCCTGTGCTTGATGAAGCGTCTGCAGATGGCCGGCAACAAGCCTATCGCCCTGATCGGCGGCGGCACTGCCATGATCGGCGACCCCTCGGGCCGTACCGATATGCGTCAGATGATGACCACCGAAACCATCCAGCACAACTGCGACTGCTTCAAAAAGCAGATGGAGCGCTTCATCGAGTTTGGCGAAGGCAAGGCCCAGATGGTCAACAACGCCGACTGGCTGCTGGATCTGAACTATGTGCAGGTTCTGCGTGAGGTTGGCGCCTGCTTCTCGGTCAACCGTATGCTTACTGCCGAGTGCTACAAGCAGCGCATGGAGAAGGGCCTGTCCTTCCT
>JAFULE010000201.1 GCA_017483235.1 Faecalibacterium sp.
GCCGCGGTGAGCGCGGCGGTCGCGGCGGCCGTGGCCCCCGCAAGGAAGGCGGCCGCGGCGGCGAACGCCGCAGCAGCGTGCCCGAGCGCAGCTATGTAGCCCGCGATGTGGACACCGCCGCACCCGTAGCCCCCAAGCGCACCGAGCGTGTGGACGATTTTGCCGATCTGGGTTTTGGCAAGATCGAACTGTAACCCGATCCGTTTTCAACAACGAAACGCCCCGCAGTGGAAAACTGCGGGGCGTTTTTGTCGAAAAAGACGCGTAGCCCCGAAAAATTCCGTATTTCCCTTTGCTGCGGTTTGTGGTATAATAATAAACTGTATCCGTGTGCACTTTTCTGCCTTGCTGAGGCATTTATCAAAGGAGCTTTTCCTATGTTTCAATATACAACCACCATCGCGGCCATTGCCACCGCGCCCGGCGCGGGCGGCATTGCGGTGGTGCGGCTGTCCGGCCCGGACAGCTACCCCATTGCCGCAAGGGTGTTTATGCCCCAGAACCCTGCAAAATCGGTGGGGGAGGCCAAGGGCTACACCGCCTTGTACGGCAGCTTTGTCAAGGGCGGAAAGGCCTTCGACAATGGTGTAGCGCTGTTCTTCCGTGCGCCCCACAGCTACACCGGTGAGGATGTGGTGGAGCTGAGCTGCCACGGTGGTACCGCGGTGGCCAAACTGCTGGTGGAAGCCTGCATTGAGGCGGGTGCTGCCCCGGCAGGCCCCGGCGAATACACCCGCCGCGCCCTTTTGAACGGCAAGCTGAGCCTGACCCAGGCTGAAGCGGTGATGGATCTGGTATCCGCCATCGGGCGGCAGGGGGCAGCGTTGGCCAACGCTGCGCTGAACGGTGCGCTGGCCAAAACCATCGGCGGGCATCAGGCGGCTTTGACCGCGGTGCGCGCCCATCTGGCTGCGTGGGTGGATTACCCCGAAGAGGATGTACCCGAGCTTTCGGATTCCGAGCTGAACCGCACTCTGACCGAGGTACACGCCGGGCTGCAGACCCTGATCGAGGGCTACGGTGCGGGTGCGGTATTGCGCGAAGGGGTGGACTGTGCCATTGTGGGCCGGCCCAACGCGGGCAAATCCACCCTGATGAACCTGCTGGCCGGCTTTGACCGGGCCATTGTGACCCCAGTGGCCGGCACCACCCGGGACGTGGTGGAGCAGGCGGTGCAGCTGGGGGATGTGCGGCTGAATTTGTTTGATACCGCCGGCGTGCACGACACTGCCGACGCCATCGAGGCCGAGGGCATCCGCCGCAGCTGGCAGAAGCTGGGCGAAGCGGGCCTGATCCTTGCCGTGTTTGACGGCAGCGATATTCTGCGCCGCGAAGATCTGCAGCTGGCCATGGCCTGCAAGGGCCGGCCGGCCATCGCCCTTGTGAACAAAGAAGATATGCCCACCCTGTTTGACGCCGAGGCCATTGCTGACTGCTTTGCCATGGTGATCCCGGTGTGCTGCAAGGAAGAGCATACCCGCAAGGTGATCGCTGCGGCGGTGGCCCGGGTGCTGAAAACCAATACCATCGACCCCCACGCGGCCCAGCTTTCGGGCCAGCGGCAGCTTGCGGCGGCGGTACGGGCGCGGGATGCGCTGGCCGATGCCCTGAATGCCCTGCACAGTGGGGTGGGGCTGGATGCCATCAGCGTCTGTGTGGACGACGCACTGGACGCATTGTACGCGCTGACCGGCGAAAACGCCGGCGACGCGGTGATCGAACAAGTATTTGAACGGTTCTGTGTAGGAAAATGAGGAGGCCTGTGCTATGAAAATTGCGATTATCGGCTACAGCGGCAGCGGCAAATCGACCCTGGCCAAAAAGCTGGGTGTGATGAGCGGCGCGCCGGTGCTGCATCTGGATCGGGTGCACTGGCTGCCCGGCTGGCAGGAGCGCCCCCGCGAGGAAGAGCTGGCCATGGTCACCCAATTTCTGAACGAAAACGGTGCCTGGATCATCGACGGCAACTACAGTGCGCTGGAATATCAGCGCCGGATGGAAGAAGCCGACCACATCATCTTTATGGCCTTTAACCGGATGGACTGCTTTGGCCGCACCCTGCGGCGTGTGGCCCGCCACCGGGGCGAAAGCCGCCCTTCAATGGCCGACGGCTGCAACGAAAAGCTGGATGCCGGCTTTGCCTGGTGGATCCTGCACGAGGGCCGCAACCGCGCCCGCAAAGAACGCTACGACGAGGTGGTGGCAGCCTACCCCGAAAAGACCCTTGTGCTGAAAAATCAGCGGGAGCTGGACGCCTTTGTGGCCAACATTCAGCCCACCGCAAAACCGGAGGCTGAACACGCAAACGCCTGATCTGCCTGCGGCAAACGGCACCGCTACCCGTATTTCTTTTTCTGAAGAAAAAGAAGGACACAAACCGAGGTACACCCCTATGAACCATTTAGCAAATTATGACGTGATCGTGATCGGCGGCGGCCATGCCGGCATCGAAGCAGCCCATGCGGCTTCGGCGCTGGAGGTGCGCACCGCGCTGTTCACCATGAGTTTGGACGCCATCGGCAATATGCCCTGCAACCCGTCCA
>JAFULE010000202.1 GCA_017483235.1 Faecalibacterium sp.
CGGCAGCGGTTTGGGCGTCCACCCCACGGTGCAGGGTCAGATAACTGCTGGCCCACAGGCCGGCGGTGCTTTCCAGTGCACAGTAGCAGAAAAAGGAGGCCATCACCGCTTTGGCTCCCGGAATGGCGGCGATCTGCGGCAAAGTCAGCGGGCCGGCGGACTCGTCGCTGCCGGTGTCGGGCGCGGGGGCAGCCTTCCACAGCTTTAAGCTGCACAGCAGCACCGTGGTAAGGGCTACCTGCAAAATGCCGATGGTCCGGTAGCCCATGCCCCAGCTGTGGCCGCCGCCCAGCGCCCACGCCATCACGTAAGGGCCGGTGGCTGCGCCAATGCCCCACATGCAGTGCAGCCAGCTCATATCCCGGCTGGAATAGTGCAGGGCCACATAGTTGTTCAGGGCGGCATCCACCCCGCCGGCGCCCAGACCGTAGGGGATGGCCCACAGGCACAGTGCCCAGAATGAACCACTGACAGAAAAGCCCAGCAGGGCCGCAGCGGTCAGCATCACGCTGACGGCAGTGACCTTGCCCGCGCCGAAGCGGTGGGTGAGCCGGTCGCTTTGCAGGCTGGATACAATGGTGCCCAGACAGATGATGGTGGACACGATGCCCGCAAAGGACACCGGCACCCCAAACTGCGGGTAGATGGTAGGCCATGCCGAGCCCAGCAGCGCATCGGGCAGGCCCAGACTGATGAAAGACAGATAGATGATCGCCAGAAGCAGATGAACCACGGTGCAGATCCTCCTTATTGACTGGCCCGATTATAGCACGACCACCCTGCAAACAAAAGACGGAAGATTGCCCAAGGAAGCTTCAACAAACCGGCGAATTGTGGCCAAAAAGCAAAGGCCCCGAGGCAACGCCGCGGGGCCGGTATGCAAAAAGGGCGCTTACAGCAGGATGAAGGTGCAGCCGCCGGGGGCAACTTCCAGCTTGCCGGCGGGCACGGTCACGCCGTCCAGGGCGGGCAGCTCGTTGTCGGTGCCCAGCACCAGTTCCTTGCCGTTCAGCAGCATGGTGCGGCTGCGCATCTTGCCGCTGCCGGTCAGGGCGTAGACTTCGGCTTCAGCGGGCAGTTCCACGGTGGTGGGCTCGGTCCAGCTGCTGTTGATCACCAGATAGGCCTTGCCGGGCTTGCCGTCCTTGCGGTTGTGGGCGTACACATGGGCACCTTCGCGCAGGGGCTCGCCGGTGGCATATACGGTGTCACCCATCAGGCGCTTCCACAGCAGAACTGCAAAATAGCTGGGGCGGGGGTCAAAACTGCCGTGCTTCAGCCAGCCGTAATCGGACGAAGCCAGGGTGTTGTGGAAGATGACGCCGTTGGTCTTGGTGGAAAAATCGCCGATCTCGTTCAGAGTGCGGGGCACTTCCAGATAGGTGGAAGCCCAGGTGTGGCCACCGGCACCGGCATCGCCGCTTTCGGTTACCCACATCTCGCCGCCCGGGCAGTACCGGTCACGGTAAGAGGCAAAGCAGCGGGCGGTGTGGCCGGCTGCGCCCAGATATTCCTCGCTCATGGCGCCCTCGGCGGGGGTAAAGGCGCTGGGCATCATGGCGGCCATGCGCTCGGACACGCCGTTGTAGTAGTGGTAGCTGAACACATCCAGCTTTTCGGTGCAGCCGTCCATCAGGTCGGCGGTGGAGCAGTAGGCCAGCGCGGCGGCAATGCCGGCGGTGTCGGCGCTCATACCCTCGGCCCAGGGATGAGGCTTGCCCCATGCGTCCACAGCCATGGCACCGGGGTCGGTGTCGCTGGGGCCGACGATCAGGCACTCGGGGTAATTCTCGCGCACCCACTTGTGGAAGATATCCTGGTCGCGGCGGAAGTCGGCCGCGGTGTAGTCCTTGGGGAAACCGGTGTTCTTCAGCATGTTGGGCTCGTTGACAAACTCGACGGCCTCGATGGGGCAGCCCAGTTCCTTGGAAAGGGCAAAGATCTTTTCGGCCTGGCTGGGGTTCCACGGCTCGTCGTGGCTGTGCAGACCGTCGCAGTTGGCCACGCTGATCTTCAGCTTGCCGCCCACGGCCTTGACAAAGTTGCACAGGTTGACCCACTGCTCTTTGCGCAGGTGGTTGTTGTAGCCCTCGGGCATGCCGGTGCCCTCAAAGTCGTAGTAGGTGCGGGTGGCCCAGGTGCCCGAAACACGCACCCAGCAGCTGCCCAGCTCTTTGGCCAGCTTGATCAGCTTGGGATTGGTGGTGTCGATGGGGTCGTACCACTGGTGCATGGCACCCATGCCCTTGCTGAAATCGGGCGGGGGAACCGGCTCGGTGCCTTCGATCTGGGCATCGGTATAGGCTTTCCAGAAGGTGCCGCCGGTCACCTCGGTCATCTCGACGTTGTACGAGATGAGGCGGGGGTTCATGGTGCGCAGCTCTTCAAGAGCATCAGGGTTCAGTTTTACAAACTCAGCCATGGGAAAATCGCTCCTTATCCTGTTGTTTTTTGTGTGCCGCAGCAATGGGCACATTTCTACCTATATACCAGTATAAAGGACAAAACCGCGGCGGCACAAGCCTCAAACTGTCCCAAATGTGGCACCATGCGCAGAAAACAAATCGCCCGGATTGAGCACAATGCACAAGCCGGGCGGCAGGTCAGGGTTGGGCAAACAAAGGGCTGGTCAGCAGGGTGTATACATCCTGCGCCATGCGCCGGGGGCTTTGGGTGCAGCCGGAGTGATGCCATTGCAGCACCAGCGAGATCAGCCCTGCCTGCGCAAACAGGGCCACCCGGTCCATCCGCTGGCCGGGGCCGAGGCTGTGGTCGGTGACCAGCGGCAACTTTTGCGCGTTGACAAGGTAGGTGCCGCGTTCCACCAGCAGGCCGGACAGGCCATTGCGCTGCAGAATGTCCAGCAGTTGTTTGTGCTGCAGCCAGAACCGGAAGTATTGTTCCAGCACATCCACGCCGTCGAGCGGGTGATCGGGGGCAGAGCTGGTGTAAAGGCTGCCGTTCAGCAACAGATCATCCAGCAGTGCATGCAGGGCGTCCTCTTTGCCATCGAAATAGCGGTAAAAGGTTTTGCGGGGCATGCCCAGCTTGCAGCACAGGTCGGTGATGGTGATCTCGCCGTAGGGGCGGGCAGCCATTTCGGCCAGCAGCGCCCGGGCAATGGCCTTTTGCCGGGCGGCGGATTGTTCGGTTTTGCAAAGCTTGTACATAGGCAGTGTTCCTGTAAAAAGGGAGGGAATCGGCGGCACGCAGAACGGGTGCGCAGCGCAATGGGTCACGTTCCGGGGGTGTCAAGCAGAACGATCCAATAGTCGATGGTTCCATCCCGCTCGACGGAAAAACAGGCGGCGCCCGGCGCGGTGAGATGATATGCAAGGCTGCCTTTGCTGTCGGTTTGCCAATAGGAGGCGAGGGGCGCTGTAAGGGCGGCTTCGCCCAAAGACCAGCCGTTTTCGGTTGCGGCAACAGTCCATTCGGAAATCTGGTCGGGAGCCGGTGACGGGGCGGCGGAAGCAACGCACATCGTGAGCTGTTTGCCGGCTGTAAGCTGTGCGCAGAACAAGGGCACATCCCGAACGGTGCCGTCCGACAGGGTGAGGGCGACCATATCCTGCCGGACCGATGCGTTGGTTTGCAGAATGCTTACCTCATATC
>JAFULE010000203.1 GCA_017483235.1 Faecalibacterium sp.
GCACAGCTGGGGCACCGTAAAGCCGGGCTGCAATGCCCGGTTGATGGCCGCACCCAGCAGCGCCGCCCCCTGCCCGATCACCTGATCCAGCGCGCGGGGGGTGACCACCAGCTCGTCGCCCTCCTTTGCGGCCATGATGGTGGGTACCCCGGCGGCGATCACCGGCACCCCCAAATTCTGCCGGGTCAGATTTTTGGCGTGGCCCGGCTGGGCAGGATATAACCCCGTATCGCTGAACTGAATGGTGCGCCCCAGCCGCTGCGGCTCGGCCGAGCACAAACTGTCCACACACAACACCGCCGCTGGCTTTACCGCCGCAACCAATGCCTGCGCCAGCGTCTGCAATGGAATGCCGGTGGCTGCCGACACGCCGGGAGCTACCGCCGCCACCGGGCGCACCCCGGGCAGGGGGGCTTCCCACTGATCGGCCACCGGGCCGGTGGTAACCAGCACCTTCTGCACCGTGCGGGGGCCAAGAGCATCGGCGGTCACCCGCCGATTGCCCACCCCGATCACCAGCACCGGCCCTTCGGCGGGCAGCAGGCTGCGCAGTTCGGCGGCGGCCAGCTCGATCAGATGCTCGTCCCGCTCGTCCAGAAGGCTGAGGGCGGGGGTATCCAGCGTGACATACCGGCCCTTGGGCCGGGGCAGCCCTTCTTTGCTGACCAGTACCCGGGTCACTGTGACCCCCCGGCTGCGGGCGGTGACCATGCGCACCCCCGGCGTTGGGGCCGGCGGGCGGGTGCGCAGCCGGCCGAACAGCTCGTCGGCAAGGTCGGTTTTTACAATTTCGCGGCTCATGTTTGGCATCACCTCGTTTTTTATTGTAGGTACAGCAAAAAGTTTTGAAACAATTTTAGAAAAAACGCTTGCGTCAAAACCAGACTTGTGGTATTATAGTTTGCGCTGTTATAGGTAGCTAAGGAGGTGGAACGAATGCCTAACATCAAATCTCAGAAGGACCGTGTTGTACAGGCTGCCAACGAGCAGGCTCGTAACAAGGCCATCAAGACCAACCTGAAAACAGTCGTGAAGAAGGCAGACGCTGCCATTGCCGCTAACGCCGAGAACAAGGACGCCGCCGTTGTGGCTGCTGTTTCCGCGATCGACAAGGCTTGCTCGAAGGGCGTGCTGAAGAAGAACACCGCTTCCCGCAAGATCAGCCGTCTGGCCAAGCGTGCCAACAAGAACGCTTGATCTGCGACTTTTGAATGACTGATAACAAAGCCCCCGTGCATGGCACGGGGGCTTTTGTTTTGCCATTTTTCAGTTCTGATCGCGGCTTTTGGCAATCAGGGCGAACAGCACACCGCACACAAGGCTTACCGTAATGCCGCCGGCTGCCGCGGTAAGGCCGCCGGTCAGCACCCCCAGCAGCCCCTTTTCGGCCACTGCAGTGCGCACTCCCTCGGCCAGCAGATGCCCAAAGCCCAGCAGCGGAACGGTGGCCCCGGCCCCGGCCAGCTCGGCCAGAGGCTGAAACCACCCCAGTGCCGACAGCACCACCCCGCTGACCACATAGCCGGTCAGGATACGGGCCGGGGTAAGGCCGGTGAGATCGATCAGAATCTGGCCGATGACACAGATGCCGCCGCCGATGACAAATGCCCAGACGTAATTCATTCCTTGTTCCCTCCCGTGGTTTGCTGCGGGGCGGCCAGCTCGACCAGATGGGCAACGCCGGGGATACTTTCGCCCTGCAGATAGGTGGTCTGGCTCATCAGTGCACCGGTGGCCACAAACAGCACCCGCTTGTATTCTCCCTGCTGAAGCTTTGGCAGAATGTGGGTGCACAGCACCGCCGCCGAACAGCCGCAGCCGGAAGCCCCTGCCAGCACCTGCGCATCGGCCGGGTCGTACAGCATACAGCCGCAGTCCCTGTGGTTTTGGGGCAGCAGCCCCTCGGCGGCCAGCATCTCCATCAAAAGGCGGCTGCCCACCGCGCCAAGGTCACCGGTGAAGATGGCGTCAAAATTCTGCCATTCCTCGCCGCTGTCGGTAAAGTAATGCAGCAGGGTGGAAGCCGCCGCCGGGCACATGGCCGCACCCATATTGTTGATGTCGGTGACATTATAATCCTGCACCCGGCCAAAGGTCACCGCCCGCACCTGCACCCCCTGCCCTGCCGGATGCACCAGACAGCAGCCCGCAGCAGTTGCTGTCCACTGGGCGGTGGGGGTACGCTTGCCGCCGTAGCACAGCGGGGTGCGAAATTGCCGTTCGGCGGCGCAGAAGTGGCTGCTGGTCAGCGCCAATGTCCGCCCCGCAAGGCCGGTACCGGCAAAGCAGGCGGCTGCGGCAAGGCTTTCGGCCATGGTGCTGCAGGCGCCGTACAGCCCCACAAAGGGTGCGCCCAGCGCCCGCAGAGTGTAGCCCGACGCGGTGCACTGGGCCTGCAGGTCGCCGGCAAAGATCAGCTCAATGTCCTCGTGCCGGATCTGGGCTTTTTGCAGACAGTGGATCACCGCCTGCCGCTGCAGCTCGCTTTCGGCCTGCTCCCAGCTGGGCAGGCCAAGGCTGTTGTCGCTGTAAAGTTTGTCAAAGCCGGGCGCAAGGGGGCCTTCGCCCTCCTTTTTGCCGCCCACTGCTGCCCACGCACCGATCACCGGCGGCTTTTGAAAAA
>JAFULE010000204.1 GCA_017483235.1 Faecalibacterium sp.
GTTTTTTCTTTTCGCCCTCGTAAAAGAGATCAGGGAAGCTCTGGTAAAAGGTGCCGTTTTTTACGCAGTCGGTGGTGGTAAAATTCTGCTCGTACACCGTAAGCTGCCACGGGGTACCGGGGGTCCAGGCCAGTTCGCCGGTGCCGTCGGGGCCGCGGTAAATACAGCGAAAATCGGTGTACAGGTCAAAGTGGTACAGATACACGCCGGCGCTTTCCACCGGGATCTGCAGCGAAAAATGATTCACCTGCGGCGTCTGGCCGTCAAACTTCATCCGGTAATGCACCGGTTCGTTGTCTGGGGCGTCCTTACGCAGAACCACATGGGGGTCTGCGTAGCCCAAAGCCTGCGGCAGGTCCAGCCGCAGCAGAATGCTTTGCCCGGCTTTGATGGCGCCAAACGGCTGCCGGAAGGTGCTGCTGAAATTGTCGTGATAGATAAACAAGGCGGGTTCAACCCTTTCGCAGTTGATAAAAGTGCATTGCAGCGCACAAAAGGATGTGTTTGCTGAAAAAAGCCCCGGCGCGGCGCGTCGGGGCTTTCTGAATGCAGAGGTAAAATTACTTCACAAAGGGCGCATTCCAGATGTCGCGGGCGTAGTCGGTCACCGAACGGTCGGCGCTGAAGATGCCGCTGTTGGCAATGTTCTTCAGGCTCATACGGTTCCAGGTGTCGCGGTCACGGTACAGCTTCTGGATGTCGGCCTGAGCACGGCGGTAGTCCTTGAAGTCGGCCATAACCATATAGGGGTCGCTGGTGCGCAGGTTGTTGGTCACCTCGTAGAAGTTTTCGCCGTTCCAGCCGCGCTCCAGCAGGTTCAGCACGGCGCTGGCCACGTCATCGCCCAGAATGAAAGCACCGGGATGGTAGCCCATAGCCTTCAGGTTGTTTACCTCGGGGGTCAGCATACCGAAGATGACCTCGTTTTCCTGACCGGCGGCGGCCGCAATCTCCACGTTGGCGCCGTCCAGAGTGCCCAGAGTGATGGCGCCGTTCAGCATAAACTTCATGTTGCCGGTGCCCGAAGCCTCGGTGCCGGCCAGCGAGATCTGCTCGGATACTTCCGAAGCGGGCATCAGCCGCTCGGACAGGCTGACGCAGTACTCTTCCAGGAAGACGATGCGCAGCTTCTGGCGGATGACCGGGTCGGCATCAATCAGCTGGCCCAGCTTGCAGATCATACGGATCATCTGCTTGGCCATGTAGTAGCCCGGGGCAGCCTTGGCGCCGAAGATATAGGTCTTGGGCACAAAGTCGGCGTTGGGGTTCTCTTTCAGGTACAGGTACTGGGCGGCAATGTTCAAAGCGTTCAGGTGCTGGCGCTTGTACTCGTGCATGCGCTTGACCTGTACGTCAAAAATCGAGTTGGGATCGATCACCTGACCGGTGCTCTTGGCCAGATAGTTGGCAAAGTTCTTCTTGTTTTCCAGCTTGACGGCTTCCAGACGGTCCAGTACCTGCTTGTCGGCGGCAAAGTCGTTGAACTTGGCCAGCTCGGCGGCGTCATAGCGGTAGCCGTCGCCGATGGTCTCGTCCAACAGCTTGCACAGGCCCTTGTTCGAGCTCAGCAGCCAGCGGCGGTAAGCGATGCCGTTGGTCACGTTCTTAAAGGCCTGGGGCTTGAACAGGTAGTAGTCGTTGAACACGCTGTCCTTGATGATCTCGCTGTGCAGCTTGGAAACGCCGTTGATGCTGTGGCTGACATAGGCGCAGATGTTGGCCATGCGCACCTGATTGTTGCCGATGGGGGCCATATAGTCGATCTTGCCCTGATCGCCGGGGAACACTTCCTCCAGCTCGGCGCGGCAGCGGCGGTCCATCTCGACCACGATCTGGTAAATGCGGGGCAGGGTCATCTTGAAAATGTCCAGGCTCCACTTTTCCAGTGCCTCGGCCATAACGGTGTGGTTGGTGTAGGCAAAAACCTCCTGGCAGATGGCAAAGCTCTTATCCCAGTCGTAGCCGCACTCGTCCAGCAGGATGCGCATCAGTTCGGGAATGGCCAGGGTGGGATGGGTGTCGTTCAGCTGAATGGCAACCTTCTCGCCCAGGTTTTCCAGAGTGCCATAGTTGGCCAGATGCATCTGGACGATGTCGCCGATGGAAGCGGCCGACAGGAAGTACTGCTGGCGCAGGCGCAGAATCTTGCCCTCGACATGGTTGTCGTTGGGGTACAGGATCTTGGAGATCAGCTCGGCCGAAGCGTTCTTGCTCATGGCGCTGCCGTATTCGCCGGCGTTGAAGCTGTTCATGTCAAAATCAGGGGCCTTGGCCTGTCACAGGCGCAGCTTGGCAACGCCCTGGCCCTCGTAGCCCTGCACATACATGTCAGAGGGCACGGCCAGCACGCTGTTGTAGTTGGTGTGACGGATATAGTGGAAATCGTTCTGCCAGTTTTCCTCGATCTCGCCGTCAAAGCGGATCTCAACGGCCTGATCGGGGTGGCTCTTCAGCCAGACCTGACCGCCGGGCAGCCAGTTGTCGGCGCGCTCCTGCTGCCTGCCGTCCACCCGCTTCTGCTTGAAGATGCCGTACTCGTACAGGATGGAATAGCCGGTGCCGGCAATACCGGTGGTGGCCATGCCGTCCAGATAGCAGGCGGCCAGACGGCCCAGGCCGCCGTTGCCCAGACCTGCATCGGGCTCTTCCTCAAAAATGCTGTCGATGTTGATCTGGGCATCGGCCAGTGCCTGCTCGGCAACATCACTCAGGCCCAGATTCAGCAGACTGTTCTTCAGGCTGCGGCCCATCAGGAACTCCATGCACAGGTAGTACACCTGCTTGGAGCCGGTGGCCACGGCCTTGGCGTTGAACTTCTTGTGCTGCTCGCTCATCATCTGGCGGCAGATCAAAGCCAGCGAGCGATAGATCTGCTGGTTGGAGGCAACGCTCAGCTCCACGCCGTATTCGCTGGTCAGTTTATTCTGCAAAATTTTTGCAAATTCTTTTTTGGTATAGTTGGGCATCATAAATTCTCCTGTCATAGCCGGGCGGCCCACCTGCAACTTGGGGGCCTGCGCCGGGTGATAGTGCTTTCTCTCATTTACAAAAGCTGCCCCTTTTACAAGGCATCGTCATATATTATACCGGGTTTGGGGATTCTTGGCAAGGAAAAACTTTGTTTTTGTATGCACACAGCGTACTTTTTGCAAAAAAGTGCCAAATGACCCTTTTTCTTTTCGAGCGGTTATATTATAATAGCATAAAGAAGTAACGGCTGTCTGGCCGCAAAAGCGAGGAAGATACCATGGTGAATAAAGTACGGCTCATGATCGCAGGCTCACCCTATGTGATCTCTACCACCGATTCCGAAGAATATGTCGAGGGGCTGGCCCAGCGTCTGGATAACGATATCAAGGCGGTCATGGGCGACAACCCCAACCTTTCGGTTACCCGTGCTGCGGTGTTCTGCGCGCTGGAATATCTGGACGAGTATACCAAAAGCATCGGCAGCGCCGACAATATGCGCAGCCAGATCAAGGACTACCTGGCTGACGCCGCCAAGGCAAAGCTGGCCGCCGACGAAGCCCGCCGCGAGGTCGAGCGTCTGAAGCGTGAGGTACAGTATCTGAAAGAGCAGGCGAACAGCCGCGGCTGATGCCGCAGCTATGCCGGGCCGCGCTTGCGCGGCCCTTTTTTGCCGAATAAGGAAAGGAATGCCTCTTTGATGAACACCATCGAGATCCTTGCCCCTGTGGGCAGCGAAGAAATGCTGGCCGCCGCCGTGTACAGCGGGGCCGATGCGGTCTATCTGGGCTTTTCGGGCTACAATGCCCGCAGCGGCGCAGGCAATTTTACCGCCGAAACTCTGCAAAAAGCGGTGGCTTTCTGCCACGGGCGCGGGGTGCACGTGCATGTGGCCCTGAATACCACCGTGTACGGGCACGAGCTGGCCGGTCTGGCCGACGCGGTGCGGGCGGTGGCCCAAAGCGGGGCCGATGCGGTCATCTGTCAGGACCTTGCCACCGCAGCGCTGGTGCGGCGCATTGCCCCCGGCCTGCCGCTGCATGGCTCCACCCAGATGAGCGTGCACACCCTTGCCGGTGCAAAGCAGCTGGCCGAAATGGGCTTTGCCCGGGCCATTCTGGCGCGGGAACTGAACTTTGCCGAAATCGAGCATATTACCAAACACTGCGGCATCGAAACCGAGGTGTTTGTGCACGGTGCGCTGTGCATGAGCGTCAGCGGCCAATGCTATATGTCCGCCTTTCTGGGCGGCCGCAGCGGCAACCGGGGCAGCTGTGCCGGCCCCTGCCGCCTGCCCTTTGACGCAAGCCCCATCCCCGAAGGGCTGCCCGGCCGGGCGCATCACCTTTCGTTAAAGGATAACTCTGTCATCGACTGGCTGCCCAAGCTGCAGGCGGCGGGCGTGGCTTCGGTCAAAATCGAGGGCCGGCTGCGCACCCCCGAATATGTGGCGGCGGCGGTCAACGCCTGTGCGGCGGCCCGCAGCGGCCTTGCCTATGACCGCGACCTGCTGCAAAAGGCCTTCAGCCGCAGCGGCTTTACTGACGGTTACCTTTCCGGCCGCATCGACGGCAGCATGTTCGGTACCCGCAGCGAGGCGGACGCCGAAGCCACCAAAAAGGCACTGCCCGCCTTGCGCGAGCTGTACCGCCGCGAGCGCCAGCGGGTGCCGGTGGCCATGAAGCTGGAGGTGGAGGAATACGGCGCCAAGCTGACCGTGACCGATACCGAGGGCAACAAAGCCATCGCCTACGGCGACGCCGACCCACAGCCTGCCAACAATGACCCCGCACCTGCGCTGCGCCGCAGTCTGGAAAAATGCGGCGGAACGCCTTTTTTGCCCAACAACATTGAAGTGGAGATGGACGGTGGCCCCTGGTATCTGCCGGGCAGCTGCATCAACGAGATGCGCCGCACCGCGCTGGAAGCCCTGCTGAAAAAGCGGGAAACCATCCGTCCCCATAAGCTTACCGGCTGGCAGCTGCCGGCCGACATTGCGGTGCATAAGCACCCCATGCCCGCAGCAAAGCCGCTGCGCGCCCGGTTTGCCGACTGGCAGCAGGTGCCCGAAGAGGCCATTGCCGGGCTGGAATATCTGATCCTGCCCATCGAACAGGCCGACGCAGTGCCCCCGCACTACCGGGCCAAAACCATTCTGGAACTGCCGCGGGTGATGTTCGGCCGGCTGGAAGAGGATACCGTCCGCCGCATTGCCGTCACCGCCCAGCAGGGCTTTGCCGGATATGAGGCCAACAATATCGGCCATTTTCAGCTGCTGCAGGGTCTGCCGGTGTTCGGCGGGCTGGGCCTGAACCTGACCAACCCTCTTGCCGCACAGGAATACGCGGCGCTGGGGGCAAAAGGGCTGCTGCTGCTGCCCGAAGTGAAGGACAGCGACATGCCCTGCATCGCCCCGGTGGGTACAGCCACCGGCGCCATGGTGTACGGCCATATGCCTTTGATGCTGACCCGTGCCTGCCCGCTGCACAATCTGCACACTTGCGCCCGCTGCGAAAAGCAGGGGGAACTGACCGACCGCAAGGCCAAAAAGTTCCCGGTGCGGTGCGGGCAGGGGGTGCGCACCATCTACAATCCCATTCCGATTTATATGGGCGACAAGCCGGCCGCGCTGGCTGTCGACTGGGAGTATGCCCATTTTTCCATCGAAACCAAACAGCAGGCGGCCGAAATTCTGGCCCTGCTGAAGCAGCACGCCCCCTTCGAGGGCGATTTTACCCGCGGGCTGTACTTCAAGGGCACCGCGTGACCATATTCATATTATAAGGATAAGGATGTGTATTCCATGACCGATCTTACCGTAAAATATCAGGTGCTGGACCAGCGTGCCAAAGTGCCCGCCTACGCCACTGCGGGCGCCGCCGCTGCCGATCTGTGTGCCGTACTGGACGAGCCCATGACCCTGCAGCCCATGCAGCGGGCGCTGGTGCCCACCGGCCTTGCCATTCAGCTGCCCGGCCCCCACACGGTGGCCCTTGTGTATGCCCGCAGCGGGCTGTCCATCAAGCACGGGCTGTGCATGGCCAACGGCGTTGGGGTGATTGACAGCGATTACCGGGGCGAGCTGAAAGTGCCCATGATCAACCTTGGCACCCAGCCTTACACCATCGCCCCCGGCGAGCGGGTGGCTCAGCTGTGCATTGCCCCGGTGCACACCGCCGCCTTTGTGCCGGTGACCGCACTGGACAGCACCGACCGCGGTGCGGGCGGCTTTGGCAGCACCGGCAAATAAAAATTTTGGGTGGGTGCAGTATTTTGCGCCGCCCATTCGTATCAACAAAGAGGGAAGTGTAATTTAGTATGAAAAAGACCTTCTGGTTTTTATTCTGGCTGCTGGCTGGCCTGATCGTGGGCAGCCTGCTGGCCAACGCCTGTGCCGGTGTGCCGGCGCTCAGCTGGCTGGCTTATGGCCAAAGCCTGAACTTTGCCCCTTCGGCCAGTATGATCATTCTTGATTTTTCGCTGAACGTGACCTTCCGGCTCAATCTGGCCCAGATCATCTGTGTGCTGGTGGCTATGTTCTGCAGCCGCAATTTCAAATTTTAAGCAGGGGGCGGTAGCATGTCGATCATTTTGGCTTCGGCCAGCCCCCGCCGCAAAGAGCTGATGACCCTGATCACCCCGCAGTTTACGGTGGAAACCGCTGCTGTGGACGAGTCGGCCATCAGTGCGCACGATCCTGCCGCACTGGTGCTGGCACTTGCTTATGCCAAGTGTATGGCGGTGGCAAAAAATCACCCGGATGACATTGTCATCGGCTGCGACACGGTGGTGGACTGCGGCGGCCAGGTGTTCGGCAAACCTGCCGATGCCGCCGACGCCTGCCGCATGCTGCAGGCACTTTCGGGCCGCACCCATGCGGTGCACACCGGGGTGTGCATGGCAAAGGGCGAGCGGGTGGCCACCTTCAGCGACACATGCAAGGTCAGCTTTTTTTCCATCCGCCCCGAGGATCTGCAGGCATATATCGCCACCGACGAGCCGTATGATAAAGCGGGCGCCTATGCCATTCAGGGCCATGCCGCGCTGTGGATCGACCGGCTGGAAGGGGACTATTATACCATCATGGGTTTCCCGGTAAGCCGGGCGGCCCACCTGCTGGAAGAGTTTAACAATTTATTATAATTTTATGAAAAAGCTGTCGATTGGCTTGTGAAAGCCGATATTTGCGGCTATAATATACTTGCGTTGCTGTGCGTATGAGCACGGCAGCTGCTGTGATATACCCGGCGCAAGATTTGAAAATAGAACGCAACTGCGCCTGATTGTGATAGAGTGGAACCAAAAGGAGATAGAGGAATTATGGGATTTTTTTCCGGGCTTTTTTTCAAAGATATCGGCATTGACCTGGGCACCGCCAACACCCTGGTGTATGTAAAGGGCAAGGGCATCATCATGCGTGAGCCCTCGGTGGTGGCTGTGGATACCCGCGGCCCGCAGGACCGTATGAAGTACGTGGGCAACAAGGCCAAAGAGGTCATCGGCCGTACCCCCGGCAGCATTGTGGCAGTGCGCCCCCTGAAGGATGGTGTCATCGCTGACTTTGACGTGACTGCCAGCATGCTGGAAGAGTTTATGAGCCGTGCCTGCGGCAGCAGCAAGTTTGTACATCCCCGTGTGGTCATCTGCATCCCCTCCGGCGTGACCGAGGTGGAAAAGCGTGCCGTGCGCGAGGCCACCGAGCGTGCCGGCGCCCGTCAGGTGTGGGTGGTGGAAGAGCCCATGGCCGCCGCCATCGGTGCAGGTCTGCCCATCAGCGAGGCTACCGGCAGCATGATCGTGGATATCGGCGGCGGCACCGCCGAAATCGCGGTCATCTCGCTGGGCGGCATCGTCCAGTCCCAGAGCGTGCGCATGGCAGGTGATATGTTCGATCAGGCCATCATCAATTTTGTCAAGCGCAAGTACAATCTGCTGATCGGTGAGCGCACCGCCGAACAGATCAAGATCGAGATCGGCTCGGCCTTCCCGCTGGAAGAAGAGCTGGAGATGGAGATCAAGGGCCGCAATCTGGTGGACGGCCTGCCCAA
>JAFULE010000205.1 GCA_017483235.1 Faecalibacterium sp.
CCACACAGTGCAAAAGGTTTACCTGCCCGCGGCCGTCCGGGGCAAGGCGCATCAGGTCGTCGATGTCCAGCGCGGGCTCGCCGAAGAACTGTTCGCCGCCCTGCATCTCCAGCGGCAGCAGGGCGCGCTGGATGCCGCCCAGCGACTGGGTGCTGATGTTGCCGTACACCGGGATATACTCGGCCTTGTTTTCGTGCACATGGCTCAGCATGGCACGCAGGTCCTTCAGGTCGATCAGCTCAAGGCCCTTGTCGTCGGCGATCTTGAACAGAATGTTCAAAACGCCCTCCTGCGCCTCGGTCAGGCCCAGAATGCGGGCCAGCAGGTCCGGCCCCATGTCGGACACGGTGGCCCGGATGGGATGGCCGTTTTTCTGGTAAATGTCCCAGAAAGCCACCGGGTAGCCGGTGTAGCGGAAGCTGTCCCGCAGGCCGAACTTGTCGATCCGCTTTTCCATGCCGGAGGACGAGACGCCCGGGCTGGCAAGCCCGGATACGTCCCCCTTCACGTCGCACAGAAACACCGGCACGCCGGCGTCCGAGAAGCTTTCGGCCATGGCTTTCATGGTGATGGTTTTGCCGGTACCGGACGCGCCGGCGATCAGGCCGTGGCGGTTGGCCATGCCGGGCTACAGCAAAACCCGCTGCCCGTCGGCCAGACCCATGTAGATGCCGCTGGTGGTGTACATTGGGGAACCTCCTTGATTTCCCTTCTTTTCTGAAGAAAAGAAGCAAAAGACTTTTGAATATCGGCACAAAATGCTTTGTGCCGGAGGGGGTTATAAAAAGATACACAATCAGTATACACTACAACGCAGCGGCGGCGCAATGCAAAAAAAGCCCCGCCGGGCACATTTGTGCACCCGGCGGGGCTGCTGCTATAGCGGGGGAAACAGGGGCTTAGTCCTTCACGGCGGTAACGGCGGCGTAGAAGGCGTTCATCTCCTCTTTGGTGGAGAAGTTGGCCACATACATCTGGTTGGCCATGGCGCCGCTCAGCGCCTCGGGGATGCGCTCGACCATCTTCATGTTGGCAGCGTACTTAGTCATGATGTCGTTGTGGCTCATCACAAAGTTCTTGCCGTCACGCAGGCCGGCGTAGGCGCAGTAGAAATGCTCGCCGGCGGGCACGGTGCTCTTGTCGAAGGCGATCATGTCGGCCCAGATCTTGTACACGTCGGTGCTGTTGGCAAAGTTCATCATGTCGGGGCTGAAGCCGCCGCAGGGGCGCATGTTGACCTCCAGAGCCACCACGTCACCGGCCTTGCCCATGCCCTCCTGATCCTGGGTCAGGCGGAAGAACTCGAAGTGCACAAAGCGGCTCTTGACGCCAAAGCTCTTGACGGTGGCGCGGCCGGCGGCACGGGTGTCCTCGGGCAGGTCCTTGACGATGTAGTAGATCGAGTTGTCGTTGTCGTTCACGATGTCCATGATCGAGAAGGGGGTCACGTTGCCGGTCTCGAAGATGGGCTCGCCGTTGGAGTCGATCACGGCGTCGTAGCTGTTCACCTCGGCATGGATGAACTCTTCCATGATGTACTGCACGCCCTCGACCTTCTTCTGCATGAACAGCTCCAGATCGGCATCGCACTTGATCTTCCAGGTGTCGCTGGCGCCCACGCCGTTGTCGGGCTTGGCCACCACGGGGTAGCCCACTTCCTTGATGAACTTCTTGCAGCCGGCCAGGCTCTTGACCAGATAGTAGCGGGCGGTGGCAATGCCGGCCTTCTGGTAGTACTTCTTCATGCCGCTCTTGAACTTGATGCGGGGAATGTCGGAAGTCTGGAAGCCGCTGGTGATATGGAAGTCGGTGCGCAGGGCGGCGTCACGCTCCAGCCAGTACTCGTTGTTGGATTCCAGCCAGTCGATGCGGCCGTACTTGTGGATGAAGAAAGCCACGGCGCGGTACACCTCGTCGTAGTTTTCCAGGCTGGACACCTTGTAGTACTCGTTCAGGCTGGCCTTCAGCTCAGGCATCAGCTCGTCGTAGGGCTGGTCGCCAATGCCCAGCACGTTCAGGCCGTTGGCCTTCAGATGATGGCAGAACTTCCAGTAGTTGGTGGGGAAGTTGGGGCTGATAAACACAAAATTTTTCATAATGCAGGATTCCTCCTTGTTCGGCACGCCGCGGCCCCCAAAGCCGGGCACGGGCGCGTGGGTTTGTCTTCCTTGTTTTTCTCTTTTATCTATCTCCCGCGGTGCGGGGTGCAAACGCCCCCAACGGGCGCAGCGGCATAGGAAATGAAATCAGCGCTGGTACAGCAGCCACGGAATGTGATGCAGCACCATCTTGTACCACCAGGGCCAGTCGTGGTTCACGTCGTAGCCCCAGGCGTCCACCAGAATGTTGATGCCCTTCTGGGCAAAGATCTCTTTCAGGCGGAAGGTGGTGTCGGGCTGCTCCCATGCGCCCTGCCCCACGCAGATCACGGCGCGCTGGCTGTTGTACATGTCAACGTAGTAGTGGTCGGCGGGCAGATTCTGCATGTAGTCCACCGGGCTGTTCTGGTACACCACCTCGTCCCAGTAGCCGTCGAAGCCGTAGTTGCCGGTGTAAATGCCGCTGATGGCAAGGCAGCCGGTAAACAGGTCGGGGCGGCGCAGGTACAGGTTGGCGGCGTGGGTGGCGCCCAGACTGCAGCCAAAGGCGATGATGCCGGTGTCGGCGTTATCGCCGCAGTACTCGCGCACCTTGCCCTGCAGGAAGGGGGCGGCCTCGTTGAAGATATACTGCATCCAGGCCTCGTGCCGGCGGGCGCGCCAGTAAGCATCGCCGCCCTTGTTGGACCAGGTCTCGATATCCAGCGTGTCGATGGACAGCACCATCAGCTGGCCGGCCTCGATCCAGGGGGCCAGGGTGCCTGCCATGTGGAAGTTTTCAAAGTCAACAAAATGGCCGTCCTGGCAGGGGACGAACAGCATGGGGCGACCGGCGTGGCCGTAGATCTTGCATTCCATGTCGCGGCCCAGCGCAGGGCTGTACCACTTGTGATATTCAGTGTGCATCGGTTGTAAATTCCTCTCTCTTTTTTAATCGTCCAGCCCGTACATCAGGGTTTCCATCACCAGCGGCAGCTGTTTTTCCCAGCTGGCCTCGCTGTGGGTGCCGTGGGGCACAAACCGCGCGGTGATAAATACCCCCCGGTCAAACAGGGTGTCGGCCACCTGCCGCAGCCCGCGGGCCATGTCCTTGTGGTTGCCCAATTCCTGCGAGCCGTAATCCATGTACAGCACCGTGTCGGGGCCAAGGGGGGCGGTCTGCAAAAGCTTTGTCAGTTTGGGCAGGTCCACCCACACCGACGGGCTGAGTGCCGCGGCGCGGCTGAAGGTTTTGTTGTAACGGGTCACCGCGTACAGGCTCATCAAACCGCCCATCGAGCTGCCCGCGATCATGGTGGTTTCGCGCCCGGGCAGGGTGCGGAACCGCTTGTCAATATAGGGCTTAAAGCTGCCCACAAACCAGTCCATGGTGGTTTTGCCCTGCCCTTTGAAGCTGCCCCACTTGCCGTCGCTGAAATCGAAGGGCGAATATTCCGACAGGCGCTCGTTGTTTTTGCCGTGGTTGCATTCCACCGCGGCCACGATCACCGGCACATTGTGGTAGTCGAGGTATTCGGCCAGCCCCCAGCTTTTACCGTAGGTGGCGTCGGCATCGAAAAACACGTTGTGTCCGTCGAACATATACAAAACCGGAAACCGCCGGCGGGGCTCGGCTTTATACATGGTGGGCAGATACACATAGGCCCAGCGGCGCTTGCGGCCGGTCAGTTCGGGAATGGTGACCTTCCATTTTTTGATCATAGGGCAAAGGCTCCCCGTTTCATCAGGATGGTTTGCATGGCGCTGCACTTTAGTGTAGTAAACTGCGTGCGGCTCATACAAAAACAGTTTAGCATACACTTTGCCTAATTGCAATCGAAAAAATGCACTGGGGTGTTGAATTTTTGTCGTGTCTGGGCCAAATTTTATGATATTTATGCAATGGTGCAGCCGGGCGGCCGCAAAGGATAGGATTTCTCCGACAATTTTTTGCAGAATGTACAGGATAGGCAGTGGAATGTGGATTGTATTTGTGATAAAATAAATTACAGTACAAAAGTGTGCCGTTTTGCCCCAAAACGGTCCTGGACAAAAAACAAGGAGGAGATCCCCCATGGTTGATTTGAAAGCAAAACCGTATTGCCTGTCCGACGCTGACATTGCGTGGGTACAGGACACCATCGCTGGCATGACCGCCGAAGAAAAGGTGGGCCAGCTGTTCTGGCAGCTGACCGCCGGCAACAGCGAGGAATACCTGAAAGAGCTGATGGAGAAGTATCACCTGGGCGGCTGCCGCTACAACGGTATGCCCGGCCAGATGGTTCTGAACCAGAACCGCCTGCTGCAGAAGTACGCCAAGATCCCCGTCTTCATCGCCTGCAACCCCGAGCAGGGCGGCAACGGCGTGTGCCCCGACGGCACCTTCGTGGCCAACCAGGTCAAGATCGGCGCCACCGGCAAGAGCGAGTATGCTCAGGCCATGGGCCGCATCTCCGGCGCACAGATCAAGGCCACCGGCTGCAACATGGCCTTTGCCCCCGTGGTGGA
>JAFULE010000206.1 GCA_017483235.1 Faecalibacterium sp.
CAGATCGCGCCGCCATAAAATCAGCACCGCCGCCACCGGCAGAATGATCAGCAGGGGGGTTTGCCGCGCTTCGGCGCTGAGCAGCAGCACAAGCTGCACCCCCAGCGCACTGCCTGCAAAGCTGCCCAGTGCGGCCAACAGGGCGGTTTTCATCTCCATGGCGCCGCTGCGCAGATACCGCAGGGTGGAAAAGGTGGTGCCGCAGGCGGCACTGAATTTGTTGGTTCCATAGGTAAGATGGGGCGACAGCCCCGCAAACAGATAGGCCGGCAGGCTGATCAGCCCGCCGCCCCCTGCTGCGCTGTCGATAAAACCGGCCAGAAACAGCATACACAGCAAAAATGCCATCATGCCCGGCGAAAGCGAAACGCCTGCCATAGTCTATCGGTTCGCCTTCTTTCAGCCGTTGCAGTACAGCCGGCCCTCGCAGGCCAGCACCTGATCCAGAATCATGCGGGATACCCGGGCACCGTACACCTTGGCAGGGTGACCGCTGTACTCGATGATGTCGTTAAACTCTTTGTTCATCAGCACGATCACATACTCGCCGTAAGGGGTATGAATGATGCCGCCGTCGTTGCGGCAGGCGTTCATGCTGCCGCTTTTGCTGGCCACCCAGATCAGCTCTTCGTCTCCGGTTTCTTCGGTGTCCAGATAATACTGGGGGAACTCGCGGGTCAGCATATCGTTATAATGCTGCTGGCGCAGGATCTTCAGCATTTCGGCGCTGGCTTTTTCGCTGACCAGCTGCCCTTTGGCAATGCGCACAAACATCGAAGCGTAATCCCGCGGGGTGGTGGTGCCCAGCTTGTCGTACCGATCGAAATGCAGAGGGTTGTGCAGCACGGTATGCTTGCAGCCAAACTCGTCGCGGATCAGGCGAGTGATGGTATCCTGCCCCAGAGAGTCGATGATCATGTTGGTGGCAATATTGTCCGAGCAGATGATCATCATGGTGGCGGTGTCGCGCACCTTCAGCCGTGCCCCCACGCCCAATGCCCGCAGCATACCCGAACCATCCACAAAATGGTCGGCTTTGTACTCGATCAGCTCGTCCAGATCGGCCAGCCCCTGCTCGGCCTGATAAAACAGGGCGGCAAGGATGTAGGTTTTGATGGTAGAGGCGGTCTCGAACTCTTCGTCGGCGCCGATCTGCACCGTATTGCCCTGCAGATCGTCCACGTATACACTCATTTTGCCCTGATAGGAGTACAGCTCCGCAGCAATGCGTTTTTCCAGAGTCATGCGTTTATCCGGCATGGTGTTCTATCCTTTCGATTGGGTTACAGGTTCTGTTGGAAGAACCGAATGGCATTTTTATGGAAGATGGCTTCGATTTCACTTTCGTGGAAGCCATGGGCGCGCAGGGCCTGCTCCAACAGGGGCAGATCAGCCACCGACTTCATCTCCAGATCACCGTCGATGCCGTCGAAGTCACTGCCCAGCGCGATCATCTCGATGCCGCCCAGCTTTTTGAAATAAGCGGCGTGGGCAGCCACCATGCTCACCCGGCTTTTGCACTGCTCGGGGTCGGGCTGGTTGTCCAGAAAGCCGGCGCAGTAGTTCAGCCCCACAAGGCAGCCGCGCTGCGCCATGACTTTGATCATCTCGTCGGTCAGGTTGCGGCAATGGGGTGCCAGCGCGCGGCAGTTGGAATGGCTGGCCACAAAGGGGCGGGTGCTGCAGCGCACCACATCCCAAAAACCTTTGTCGGACAGGTGGCTTACGTCCACCATCATGTGCAGCCGTTCCATTTCGGCAACAAATTCTTCGCCGCAGGGTTTTAAGCCGGTTTCGGTGTTGGGCAGGCAAGGCCAGATCAGCCCTCCACTGCCCGGCACCACGTTGGGATAGGCGATCTCGTTTTCGTGGTTCCATGTCAGGCTCATCATCCGCACGCCCAGCTGGTACAGCTGGCGCAGCACCCCGATGCTGCCCTTGCAGCAGCCGGCTTCCTCGACAGTCAGCATCAGGCTGATCTTGCCGTCGGCCGCATTTTTGTCGATGTCGGCAGCGGTATACACCGGGGCCACCCGGTCGGCATATTGGGCCAGCAGCCGGTGGAAGATGTCAATTTCCTCCAATGCGGTCACCAGCGGGTCGTCGGGGCGGCTCAGGTTGATGAATGCCGCCATGCACTGCAGCATATAATCGCCCTTTTGCAGCCGGGTCAGATCCAGCTGCAGATCGTTGTGTTCAAAGCTGATGGGCGCGCCGGCATTTTCGGCATAGCGCAATTCGCTTAAGGTATCACAGTGCAGATCCCAAACCTTCATGGTCGTTCCTCTCTTTGGGGCCGGGGCTTAAAACACAGTGCCCACAGCGTACATAGTTTCGTCCAGCTCCTGCCGATAGTCGGGGGCTTTGGGGTCAAGGCTGTTGATCACCACACCGCCGGCCTTGCCGTTGCCGGTGGAATGGATGTATCGCCCGCCGCCGATGTACAGCGCAATGTGACCGGGGAAAAACAGCAGATCGCCCGGCTGCATGGCAGCGCGGGGGATGGTGTGCACCGGCCAGCCCTCGACAATGCGGGCATCGCGGTAGATCAGCACACCGTTTTGCAGATAACAGCTGCTGGTAAGGCCGCTGCAGTCGATGCCGCGGGTGCTTTTGCCGCCCCAGCGGTACTGGGTGTTCATGTAATTTTTTGCGGTTTCGATCAGTGCCATGCGGAAGGCATGTTCGCTGCCGCCAAAATGCTTTTGCACCGCGGCGCGCACCAGCTGGTCGGCAGGAATGTTTTCGCCAGCCGAAAGGGCTTCGTCAAACCGAGTGCTGCCATCCAGATGCAGCAGCGCCTTTTCGGAATACAGCACCGGCTGCAGCGACACCGCCCACACATAGCCCACCGTGTCGTCGTTCAGCAGCACTTTGGCCCAGCCCTCCTGCGGGATGGCACGGGTATCGGGGTCGGCCAGACGCACGGTACAGCCGCGCTCCAACCCAATATAGCGGAAGCCCTGCACCACCGGGCTTGCCAGCACATCGGTGGGGCGGCCCAGCAGGGCGCGCGGGCTTGCCAGATGGGCCAGCAGTTCATCCTCGCGCAGAAAAATCATCTGCGAAGCATGCACATAGCCGTGGTAGCCGTAAAATGTAAGAATTTCGGTAAAATCGCCGGGCAGATTTTCGCCCTGTGCGGTGGTACCGCCGGGGGCGGTAAGCACCCGGCAGTGCTGGCCGTACAGGCCCTCGTCACCAATGGTGGAAAGCAGCCCCTTTTCGGCATCCGGCTTGCTTTCACACGGCAGATCATAAATGGTGACCACTGGCCGGTTAAAAACTGCGTATTGCATAAAACGTCCTTTAACTTTGGGAATTGTTGTAGGGTGCCGCCGCTTGCCGGGCACGGCATACAGCGACACAGGATAATAATACCCTTTTTCGTTCCCTTTGAAAAGAGTTTTTTCGCACAAAAAAGCCGCCCCGCAGCCGGCCAAAAACAGGCAGGCTGCGGGGCGGTATGGATTATTTTGCAGAATGCTGTGCTGTGTTACAGGCTTGCACCCTTGATGGCACGCACGATCAGATCAGCAGCCTCTTCCCAATGGGCCATGAAGTGCGGGATGAAGCCATGCACCGTATCCGGGTAGCGCTTCATGGTCACTTCCACGCCAAGGCTGGCCAAACGCTTGCCCAGCTCTTCGTTCTGGAAGCGGAAGCCGCACTTTTCGGCCGAAAGGATCAGGGTTGCGGGCAGGCCGCGCAGCTGCTCATCGGATGCACCCAGATGGTACAGCTCGGGCTGTTCCAGCACGGCGGGATCGTCGTCAGCGATCAGCACACCAAAGCCGGCACCGCGGTGCTGCTGGGTCTTCCAGAATTCAGGCACCTGGGTTTCCTCGGGCTGGTAGCGCATATCGCCGGGGCCGTAGCCGTTGACCAGCAGGCAGAGCGGACACTCGACAGTATCCTTGATCTGCATGGCCACACCCATGGTCAGGGTACCGCCGGCACTGTAGCCGCCCATCGAAATGCGCTTGGGGTCGGCGTTCCACTCAGCACAGTGGGCATAGGTGTAGCGAGCTGCATCGCGGCACTGCTCCATGGCCACCGGGTGGCTGGCATATTCGGTGGTAGTGTAATCCACATCCACCACAATGCCGTTGATCCGGTCGGCCAGCCAGGCGCTCCACAAACTGTCGTTGGGCATGTGACCGATCAGGAAGCCGCCGCCGTGGATGTTGATGTGCACCGGGCAGTTGGGCACAGCATTTTGGGCCGTGAAGATATAGAGCTTATAGGGCCAGCCCAGAACCGCCGGCATTTCCACCGTTTCACAGGTGGCCAGTTCACCAAAACCGCGGCATTCCACGGGGATATCGGTTTCACCGTCGAACTTGCGGTTCGACTGCATATCGCGAGCCATAATGGCACGCGTTTCAGCGCTCAAAGGCATAGACTTGCTCCTTTCGGCTGCATTACTGTGCGGCCTTGGCGGCTTTTTTATTTTTCAGCGCTTTCATCACAGGAGGAACCACCACGCTGCCGATGGCAATTACCAGGAAGATCAGCGAGATGGGCCGGGTGATAAAGCTGGTGTAATCGCCCTTGGCGTAAGAAACGCCCATGCGGAAGTAGCTTTCGATCTTGCTGCCCAGAATGAAAGACAGCATCAGCGGGGTGGCAGGCATCTTAAAGTAGTCCATCATGATGCCCAGCACACCGAAGCCCAGAACCAGATAGACACTGAACATCGAGGTGGTGGAAGAGAAGGCACCCATAAAGCTGATGACCAAAATGGCACCGAACAGATAGTGGAAGGGAGTCTTGAGCAGCAGGGGGAACCACTTTTTGGTACCCAGCTCAATCAGGGCAATGGCAATGGCACTGATCAGCAGGGTCAGCAGGATCAAAGCAGCCATATCGGGGTTGGTCTTGATGAACATGGGGCCGGCCTGCAGACCATGGATGGTCATGCCGGACAGCAGCAAAACGGTGGTGGCGTCGCCGGGGATACCCAGACTGATCATGGGGATCAGTGCGCCGCCGACACCGGCGTTGTTCGAAACCTCGGTGGCCCAGATGCCCGGGTCATAACCGGTGCCGAACAGCTCGGGATGCTTGCTCATGTTCTTGGCCTGGCCGTAGGCGATCAGGTTGGAAATGCCGGAACCCATGCCGGGCAGGAAGCCGATGAACAGGCCGATCAGCAGCGAGACCACAATGGTCTGCATATTGTCGGTAAAGTCCTTGGCTTTCAGGCCAAAGCCGCTCAGGCCTTCGGCGTCAACCGGAGGCATGTCGGTCTGGCCCTTGGCATAGCTGGTGGCCACCTGCTGCACCGCAAAAGTACCCATCAGCAGAACGACCACGTTGATACCGCCGTACAGGTTGGTGTTGCCAAAGGTGAAGCGCAGCTGGTTGGTAACCATGTCGGCACCGATGGTGGACAGGAAGAAACCGAAAAAGGCAGCCAGCAAGCCCTTGTAGATGGAGCCGTTGGACAGACCAATGACCATGGTGATGGCCATCAGGCACAGGGAGAAGTACTCCCAGGGGCCCAGCAGCAGGGCCAGATCGGCGATGTACTTGGTGCAGGCGATGGCCACAATGCCGCCGCCCAGGTTGCCGATCAGACTGCCGAAAATACCAATGGACAGTGCCTTGCCGGCCTTACCCTTTTTGGTCATGGGGTAACCGTCGTAGCAGGTGCCGATGGAAGCGGCCGAGCCGGGGATACCCAGCAGAACGGCGGCAATGAAGGAGCCGGACACGCCGCCCACGTACATGGCCACCAGCATGATGAAGCTGAGGTTGGTATCCAGCGCAAAGGTCAGAGGCAGGATCAGGGTGATGCCCAGACCGCCGGACAGGCCGGGGATGGCGCCCAGAATGCCGCCGACCACCACGCAAACGATCATCATTAAAAAGTTAAGGGGTTCGAAAATTTCCGCAAATGCGGTAAGATAAGCTGCCATAATTCACATCCTCCTTCTTACAGCATCTTGATGCCCAGTGCCTTCCAAAGCGAGCCGGAGGGCAGGGGGATGTGGAAGCCACGGGTAAAGCCAAAGTAGCACACACTGCCCAGCACCACTGCCAGAACAATGACCGTAACCATATTGACCTTCTTGTCACCCTTCAGGGTCAAAACAAACATAACAATGCCGATCATTGCGGCAAACCAGAAACCGATGTACTGCATCATCACGCAGAACAGAAGACCCTCGACCAGAATGAGGATCAGACGCTTCCAGCCGGCCTTATCCAGATACTGGTTGCCCTTATCCTTGGGGCCATCGAAAATCATGGACAGAATGGCAAACACAGTCATGCCCGCGGCAGACATGTAAGGGAAGAAACGGGGGCCCGGCTCGTTGGAAACCAGGCGCTCAGGCACCATGCCGGTCTGCCAGACAACAAAGGCCGACAGCAGCAAAAACACAATGCCCATCACATAGGTGCGGTTGAGTTTGTTCATGATAAAACCTCACTTGCGAATGCATTTAATAACTCGACCCGGCCCTCCCCGGGTGGGGAAGGCCGGGTCAACGGGTTCAATTGTGCAAAATCCCGGTTAGGAATCGGCTAAGACTTAGCGAGCCTTCAGACCCATGTCGGCGGTCAGATTGTCCATGAACTCCCACTCGGCCTGGAATACAGCAGTGACCTCATCATAGTCCAGCTTGTCGTAGAAGCCGGCCATGGCCTTCATGCCTTCCTGGTAGGAAGCCACATCGGTAGCCTTGTTGACAGCCTCGTTGATAGCCTTGCAGACTTCGTCGGGGGTGTCCTTCGGGGCAAACAGGTAGTAGGCGCTGTCCCAGGTGGCAGAGTCGATGCCCTGCTCGGGGCCGCTCTTGAAGCTGTCGTTCAGCTCAATGCCCATCAGCTTCTCCATCTCGTCAATGGTGGACATCTTGGGGCCAATGGTGCCAATGATGGTCAGCTTGCCGTCAGCCTGGTACTGCAGGGCGTTGGGCAGGCTGCAGTTGGCGATGTTGATGGCGCCGGAAGCGGTCTGGGTCAGCTTGTCAGCCTCGGAAGAGCACTGTACGTACAGGGCGTCCTCGCTGTTGCCGGTCAGAGCATCAACCAGAGAAACGAAGATCATCTGGGTGGTGCCGCCCAGAGAGCAGCCGATAACGGTCTCACCGGGGTTGGCCTTCAGGTAGTCAGCAAACTCCTTGAAGTTCTTGTAGGGGGCGTCAGGGTTGGCAATGATAGCCTGGGGGCCGCCCAGAGTGATAACACCAATCACCTTAACGTCGTCCTTCATGGAAACGTTGGAAGCGCCGGTCAGCCACTGGATGATGCCGCCGCCATGGTTCATGCCCAGGGTCAGGCCATCGGGATCGCCGTTCTTGCAGGCTTCCATGCCAACTTCGCCGGTGTCGTAGTTGTTGACAACGAAGTTAACGCCGGGGCAAACCTCGCCCAGAGCAGCGGTCAGGTAACGGGTGTACAGGTCGCTGCCGCCGCCGGCCTTGGCGGGAACATGAATGGTAACAGTATCACCCTTCTTCCAGCCGGGGGCAGCGGCGGGGGCGCCGGCAGCGCTGGAAGCAGGAGCAGCAGTGCTGCTGGAAGAGCCACCGCAAGCGGTCAGGCCCAGAGCAGCGGCGGAAACGCCGGCAGCCAGCAGGAAGTTGCGACGAGAGATCTTCTTCATAGTGGTAGTCTCCTTTTCTTGTTCTTTCTCTTTACGAGATACGATTTTGTAAAACACGCCCGGCGGGCGGTTCGTGCAAGCACCCGCCGTACCTTATCGCGCCTTTTACACTACGGTATCATAATACCCTATTGCCTTAAGCTTGACAATCGAACAAATTAACAAAATGTGAACTCACATTTGAGCACAAAACACAGAGTTTCACTTTTTGAAATCATAATTGCATTTTCCCGCACTATTTCGACCACCGTCTTTGCCAAGCCAAAAAACACACGTTTTACCATCATTTTCATCTTTGCCAACGGCTAAAAATGTCGCTTTTTTTGTTATTTTGGCGTTTCATTTCGAATTCAACCATCAGAACTTCCAAAAATTACCATCAATTTCATGCAACTTTGTCGGCAGACTTTTCGCAAAATAAAACGCCGCGGTGCGATGCACTACGGCGTTCTTCGTCATTTTGCTATTTCACATATCGTTTCAGGGTTTGGGTAATGATGGTAGCCAGCATACCGCACACCACCAATTCGATGGCACCCTGCAACCCCACCATGGCCAGAATCAGACTGATGGGGTTACCGACCCCAAGGGTTTGCTGAATGCCCTGTATGTAATCGCTGTTATAGTAAAACAGCATAATAAAGCCCATGAAGAACACGGTGTTCAGCAGCGGGCAGCTGAGTGCGCCCAGCGCATAGGCCGCTGTGCCGCCCTTGAACAGCTTGTTCAGCCCGGCAAAAATCACCGCAGACAGCCAGCCGCACAGCACCCGGGCCACCACGGTGACCACCACACAGCCAAAGGGGTTGATGCCAAACAGAATCGCCTTCATGCCGCCGGCAATGAAGGTATCGGCCAGACTGGTAAAACCGAATACAGTGCCCAGAACAGCACCGGCCGAAGGGCCCAGCAGCATGCCGCCAATGGCCACCGGCACAGTCAGAAAACTTACATTCAAAACAGGGGTGCGCAGATACCCCAAGGGGGTCTGCCACATTACCAGTTCAATGGCAATCAACAGCGCAAGCTGGGTCAGCCAATGAATCTTGCGGGTATTTCTCATCTTTGCTTTTCCTTTCTGCTGCCGTTCCGCCCTTTGACGGATACAGCGCAAACCACATTCCAAGCATAGCACTTTGGGGGCAAAAGTCAAGGTTTGACGGGGCCGTTCTGCCGCGGCCTGCGGCGGCGCGGCGGACGGCTTTTCTGCGGCTCTGCGTTCAGTTTGTACAGCAGCGCCAGCCCTTTGAACATCAGCTGCGGGTCGTTGTGGATCGGGTGCCGGCACTGCGGGGCCACATATTTTGCCAGCCCGCCGGTGATCACCACCGTTACCGGGCGGCCCAGCTCGGCTTCCACCCGCACTGCCACCCCATCGATCAGGGCAGCGGTACCCATCACCGCGCCGGCCAGCATGCATTCCTCGGTGTTTTTGCCGATCACACTTTTGGGGCTGCCAAGCCGCACCCGGGGCAGCTGGGCGCAGCGCTCGTTCAGCGCCCGCAGCCCGGTGGAAACACCCGGGGCAATCACGCCGCCCAAAAAGTTCTTCTGCTCATCTACCACATTAAAGGTAGTAGCCGTGCCCAGATCCACCGTGATCACCGGCAGCGGATAGTACTCTGCCGCCGCTGCCGCATCCACAATCCGGTCTTTGCCCACCTTATCGGGGGCATCCACCTGCATGGTCAGCCCGCTTTTGATCGCCGGGCTTACGATGACCGGGGCTCGGTGGGTAAAATACCGGGCACATTCGGCCAACGCATCGGTGATCTGAGGCACTACGCTGGTAAGTACCGCCCCTTCGAACCGGGGCGGCCGACCACTGGGGTGCTTTTTGCCGCGCCAGGCAAAAATGCGTTCCATCTCGGTGCGGTATTCCTCGGCAGTGCGGGTGCGCACCGTGTCCATATGTTCCACAAAGCATACACGCCCGTCCACAATGCCGCCAAGGGCCACGGTGGTGTTGCCAATGTCGATGGCTAAAATCATAGCGTCCTTTCCGGCGCGGTGTGCCGCAGCGCTGTGCCCCGCCCCGGCTGGGCGGTGGCGCGGCTGCCCATAGCCTGCCCGCGCATATCATACCAGTTTTATTATACGGCGAATGGCGGCCGGTTGCAAGCGATACGCCGCTTTACTTTAGCAGACAAAAGCGCTATAATGAAGATGTGTTCCCTTTTTCGAGCAGTATCATTCTATAATAAGCGAGGGCAGCATTATGGTGAACCTGAAAGGCAAGTGCGTGGTGCTTGGCGTTACCGGCGGCATTGCGGCATACAAAATGGCAAACGTGGCCAGTGCGCTGCGCAAAACCGGGGCGGATGTGAATGTGATCATGACCCAAAACGCCACCCAGTTTATCACTCCCCTTACCTTCGAAACCCTGACCAACAACAAATGTATTGTGGACACCTTCGACCGGGATTTCAAGTTTGAGGTCACCCACATTTCACTGGCCAAAAAGGCCGATCTGATGCTGATCGCCCCGGCCACTGCCAATGTGATCGCCAAACTGGCCCACGGCATTGCAGACGATATGCTGACCACTGTGGCTTTGGCCGCAACCTGTAAAAAGCTGGTGGCCCCCGCTATGAATACTGCCATGCTGGAAAACCCCATCACGCAGGACAACATCAAAACACTGGAGAAATACGGCTTCGGCATCATTCCGTCCGACAGCGGAATGCTGGCCTGCAAGGACGTGGGCAGCGGCAAGCTGCCCGACCCCGAGGTGTTGTGCGAGTATGTATATCAGGAACTGGCTGCCGAAAAGGATCTGGCCGGGCTGCACATCACCGTGACCGCCGGCCCCACGCAGGAGCCGCTGGATCCGGTGCGCTACCTGACCAACCATTCCACCGGCAAGATGGGCTATGCCATTGCCCGGGCCGCCGCGCGCCGCGGCGCCGAGGTCACCCTGATCCACGGGCAGACCGCCCTGCCGCCGGTAAAATTCACCACCGATGTGCCTATCACCACCGCACGGGATATGTACGAAGCGGTGTGCGATGCCTTTGAATCCACCGACGTGCTGATCATGGCGGCAGCTGTGGCCGATTATCGCCCCGCCACGGTGGCAGACAACAAAATCAAGAAAAAAGACGGGGACATGAGCATTCCGCTGGCCCGCACCGACGATATCCTCGGCACGCTGGGCCCCAGAAAGACCCACCAGTTCATCTGCGGGTTCTCGATGGAAACCGAAAACATGGTGGAAAACAGCCGCGGCAAGCTGGCCCGCAAGAACATGGACATGATCGCGGCCAACAACCTGAAAACCGCCGGGGCCGGCTTTGCGGTAGACACCAATGTGCTGACTTTGATCAGCCCCGAGGGCATGACCGAGCTGCCCCTGATGAGCAAGGACGATGCGGCCGACGCGCTGCTGAACGCCATTGCCCAAAAGCTTGGCCGCTGATGGAAAACCTCCGCGGCACGGCCGCGGTGTAATAGAGGGAAAGAAAGTATATAAGTGAAAGGTGGAATCGATATGATCCAACTGTACGACGGCGGCGTCTATCTGGTAAACGGCGCCGAACTGGTCACCGACCCGGCGGCCATTGCCGCCAAAACCGGCAAAGCCGTTACCCCCGAAGAAGGCCGCAAGGGCACCATCGCCTATGGTATTCTGCAGCAGCACAACACCAGCGGCGATATGAAAAACCTGAAAATGCGGTTTGACAGCCTGACCAGCCACGACATCACCTATGTGGGCATCATCCAGACTGCCCGCGCCTCCGGCATGGAGCAGTTCCCCATGCCTTACGTGCTGACCAACTGCCACAACAGCCTGTGCGCAGTGGGCGGCACCATCAACGAGGACGACCACAAGTTTGCCCTGTCGGCCGCACACAAATATGGCGGCATTTATGTGCCCACCAATATGGCGGTCATCCACAGCTACAACCGCGAGATGATGTCCGGCTGCGGGCGGATGATCCTGGGCAGCGACAGCCACACCCGTTACGGCGCACTGGGCACCCTGGCTGTGGGCGAAGGCGGCGGCGAGCTGGCAAAGCAGCTGGTGGGCCGCACCTACGACATGGCCCTGCCCGGCGTGGTGGCCATCTACCTGACCGGCAGCCCCCGCCCCGGCGTGGGCCCGCAGGACGTAGCCCTGAGCATCATCGGCGCGGTATACGCCAACGGTTATGTAAAGAACAAGGTGATGGAATTCGTAGGCCCGGGTGTGGCAAATCTGCCCATCGAATACCGCAACGGCATCGACGTGATGACCACCGAAACCACCTGCTGGTCGTCGGTTTGGGTGACCGACGATGCCACCAAGGCCTACCTGACCATGCACGGGCGGCCTGAAGCCTATAAAGAGCTGAAGCCCGCCGACGTGACCTACTACGATGGCTGCGTGTATGTGGACCTTGACAAGGTAGAATGTACCATCGCCCTGCCCATGCATCCCAGCTACACCCTGTCCATCAAAGAACTGAAGGCCAACGCCAAAGAGATTTTGTACCAGTGCCAGCTCAACGCCAACAAGCAGATCAAGGGTGCACAGCTGGATCTGGTCAGCAAGGTGCGGAATGGCGAGATCTGGGTGGATCAGGGCATTGTGGCCGGCTGCAGCGGCGGCACCTTCGACAACCTGTGCGCGGTGGCCGACATTCTGCGCGGCCAAAGCTGCGGCAACGGCACCTTTACCATGAGCGTTTACCCCGGCAGCATGCCCGCCTATCTGGCCCTGATGAAAAACGGCGCCCTGACCGACATTGCAGCCGCCGGCGGTATTGTGCGCGAGTGCTTCTGCGGCCCCTGCTTTGGCGCTGGCGACACCCCGGCCAACGGCGAATTCTCGATCCGCCACACCACCCGCAACTTCCCCAACCGCGAAGGCTCCAAGCCCGGCGAGGGCCAGATGGCCGGTGTTGCCCTGATGGACGCCCGCAGCATTGCAGCTACTGCAGCCAACGGCGGCCGCCTGACCGCCGCCGACGAGATCGAGGTGGAATACACCACCCCTGTTTATGAATTTGAAAAAGCGGTGTACGATAAGCGTGTGTACAACGGCTGGGGCAAGCCCGAGCCCGAAGCCGAGCTGAAAATGGGCCCCAACATCAAGGACTGGCCCGCCCAGCCCGCGCTGAGCGAGGATCTGCTGGTGAAGGTGGTCAGCTACATCACCGACCCGGTCACCACCACCGACGAGCTGATCCCCTCGGGCGAAACCTCGTCTTTCCGTTCCAACCCGCTGCGTCTGGCCGAGTTCACCCTCAGCCGCAAAGATCCGAACTACGTGCCCGCTGCCAAGGCGGTAAACGCACTGGAGCTGGCCCGCCGCACCGATGGGGTACTGGCCGATGAGGTGCAGGCAGTATACGCCGCACTGGCCGCCGCCGGAGTGAAAACCGACGCTGCCAACACGGTGATCGGCAGTACCATCTATGCCAACAAGCCGGGCGACGGCTCGGCCCGAGAGCAGGCTGCCAGCTGCCAGCGCGTACTGGGCGCGGCCGCCACCCTTGCCACCGAGTACGCCACCAAGCGCTACCGTTCCAACTGCATCAACTGGGGCATGGCACCGCTGCGGGTGAAGGATGCCAATGCTTTTGCATTGGGTGACTGGGTGTTTGTACCGGGACTGAAGCAGGCCATTCTGGCCGGCACCCCTGAGTTTACCGCATGGGTGGTAAAGCCGGACAGCACCGCCGCTCCCATGACCGTTTCACTGGGCGACCTTACCCCCGATGAGCGACAGATCATTGTGGATGGCTGCCTGATCAACTATTACCGCAATCATTAAAGAATACGAAGTTCTTTTTCTGAAGAAAAAGAAGCAAAAAGACTTCTGTGCTGCGGTGCAAACGCCTTGCGCCATACCAAGTGTATCGACCTACAAATAAAAGCCCCTTTGCTGCAGTCGATTGTGCAGCAGGGGGGCTTTTGCTTCTGAGTTTTTAGGTGGCTTTTACTGCTTTTTCCAGGTTTCTCTGTGGAACAGCAACAGCAAGGGGAACAGTTCCAGACGGCCGGCCAGCATACCGAAGCTGAGTGTCACCTTGGATAGGGGCGACAGCAGCCCAAAATTGGCCGTGGGACCCACCAGTGCAAGGCCGGGGCCGATGTTGTTGAAGGTGGCAGACACTGCGGTAAAGGTGGTAACCAGATCATAGCCATCCAGACTAACAATCAGCACCAAAACTGCAAAAATCACACCGTAAACGCCCATATACACGTTGGTGGCACGGACAACACCTTTGGGCACCGCCTTGCCATCCATTTTAATGACCGATACGCTCTGCGGGTGCAGATAGGTGCGGAACTCCTGCAACATCGAACGGATAACAAGGATAAACCGGCTTACCTTAATACCGCCGCCGGTGCTGCCGGCACAGGCACCGATAAACATCAGAATAACAAGAATGGTTTTGCTGAAGGACGGCCACAGGTCAAAGTCCACCGTGCCATAGCCGGTGGTGGTAATGATGGAACCCACCTGAAACGCCGCGTGATGAAACGCCTCGAACACGCTGCCGAACAGCTGTCGTACATTCAGGGTGATCATCAGCACCGCGCTGCCGATGACGATAAAGTACCACCTGACCTCTTCGCTGATGGCACGGTCAAACTTGCGCAGCAGAATCATAAAATAGGCGTTAAAGTTGACACCGCACAGAATCATAAACACCGTTACAATGCCCTGCTGCAGCATGGTATAGCTGCCCATACTGTCGTTTTTGATGCCAAAGCCACCGGTACCGGCTGTGCCAAACGACAGTGTTACACTGTCAAACAGCGGCATGCCCGCCAGCAACAGCAGCACAATTTCCACAAGGGTAAGGCCAAGATAGATGCCATACAGAATTTTGGCAGTGGACTGCACCTTTGGCACCAGCTTTTCCACCTGCGGGCCGGGGCTTTCGGCCTTCATCAGGTTGACGTGGCTGCCGCCGGTAAGGGGCAGCAGTGACAAAAGAAATACCAGAACGCCCATACCACCCACCCAGTGGGTAAAGCTGCGCCAGAAGATTATCCCCCTGGGCAAAGCTTCCACATCGGCCACCACACAGGCTCCGGTAGTGGTAAAGCCGGACACGGTTTCGAAAAAGGCGTCGATAAAATTGGGAATTGCACCCGAAAACACAAAAGGCAGCGCGCCCATGATACTGATCACAATCCAGGTCAAAGCAGTGATCACAAAGCCTTCACGGGTGTACAGAACTTTATTTTTCGGTTTGCGCAGCCGCATGAAAAACCCGATGATCAGACACAGCGCAATGGTAATGCCAAATGCGGTAACAGCCGCCTGTTCGGCGTACAGAACCGATACGATCAGCGGCAGCACCAGCAACGCAGCTTCGCACAGCAGCACCCAGCCCAGAATAAAAATGACCATTGAAATGTTCATATCCTGCCTCCGTCAGTGCGCCGCAATGCCGCGCACATCCTTCAAGCCGCGCTCCAGCGTGACCACCACCACCGAGTCGCCCACACGGATGCTGTCGGCGCCGCGGGGAATGATGATCTGCTCGCCACGGGTAATGCAGCAGATCAGAAGATTAGGCTTCAGTTTCAGCTTATACAGCGGAATATCGGTGATATCCGACCGCTCTTCTACCTTGAACTCCAGTGCTTCCACACGGTCGTCCAGAATACGGTACAGGGTTTTGACCTTACTGCCGGCCGAATTCTGTAAAGCACGCACATACTGCACGATGTAATCACAGGTCATATATTTGGGGTAGATCAGGCTGCCCAGATCCATATTATCCAGCACATCGTCAAAATCCAGCCGATTCAGCTTGGTAATCACCTTGCCGTTTTTGTTGTGCTTTTTGCTGTACAGGCCCAGCAGCACGTTCTCCTCGTCCTGATTGGTCAGGGCCACAAAGGCGCCCGCCTCGCCGATGCCTTCGCTTTGCAGCAGCCGACGGTCGCCGCCGTCGCCATGCAGAATAGTGGCCTGCGGCAGCTGATCGGCCAGAAATTCACAGCGTGCTGCGTCCTTTTCGATGATCCGCACCGGAATTTTGTCTTCCACCAGATTCTGGGCCAGATAATGGCCAATGGCGCCGCCGCCCACAATCATGGCACTGTGCACTGGCTTTGTGGGCAGCCCCAGTGTTTCGAAAAACGCTTTGGCCTTTTCAGGGGTGGCAAGAAAAGTAACAACATCCCCGGTTTTCAGCATAAAATTGCCACCGGGGATCACCACGTCCCGATCACGCTCTACCGCGCAGATCAGTACGTCGCCAAAGCGGCCGGGCACCTCTTTCAGGGCAACCCCGTCCAGCGTATCGTCCTGCAGCACAAACTTGATCAACTGCACCCGGCCATCGGCAAAGGTATCGATTTTGCTGGCTGCCGGGAACTGCAGCAACCGGGTGATCTCACGGGCAGCGGCCAGCTCAGAGTTAATAATGGCCGAAATACCCAGCTGCTCTTTGATGTAATCCAGTTCGCGGCTGTAGGCCGGGTTGCGCACCCGGGCAATGGTATGACATCGGCCTGACTTTTTGGCAAACAGACAGCACAGCAGATTCATCTCGTCCGAGCCGGTCACCGCGATCAGTACATCGGCCTTTTCCAACCCAGCATCGCTCAGCACGCTGATGGACGAGCCGTTGCCCACATAACCCATTACGTCCAGTTCTTCGGTAATGGTCTGAATTTTATTTTCGTTGGTATCGATCACAGTAACACTGTGGCCTTCCTCACTCAGCTGACGCGCCAACGCTACGCCCACCTTGCCCGAGCCAACCAGAATGATCTGCATACTTGTTTTTCCTCTCTTTACTTTCATGAAGTTCCGGGTGATACCGTTATTATATCACCCTGCCCCAAAATGTCTATGCTGCGGCACACAAAGAACTGGAAAAGATTACCGGCCCACCGGGCGGCGATGCTTCTGGCTGCCGTGCAGCATGGCGCTTACCTGCTGCCGGGTGCAGCGGTAGTCTCCTTCCCCATTGCGGCAATAACTGCCCTGCACCGGGTCTTCGCCAATGAACACCGGGCGCTGGCTGCGGCCGGCTTTGGGCACATAGATGGCCACCACCCGGTACCCCTGGCAGGGCACGATCTGCACATTGCCGGGCGACAGGATGTTCTCGCTTACCACATGCGGGTCGTTCACCTTTTGCCAGAATTCCCGCACCAGCGCTTCAGGGTCGGGCAGCGGCACGGCCACAAAAGTTTTATCGGCCTGCTCAATCACACCCAGCAAAATCACTCCGCCCAGCGTATTGGCAAAAGCCGAGTAGGTTTCCCAGATGCTGTGGGGCAGCCCGCCCTGCGCCTTTTTGGCTTCAATGCGGTTGTTTTCGCGGTATTGCTGCAGCTGTTCAAAATCCACCAGTGTCATCAGATCAGGCATAGGTTTTCTCCTGTTGTTGCATGGTTTTCTTTTGGTTTTATTGTAGCACAGCAAACCGTGCGGAACAACCGAACAAAGCGGCATTTTTGCATCATCAAAAGGACCGGCACAGCTTTACTTCCCCGGCAAAAGCCGATATAATAACAAGTGAAAAGGGGATATTTTCCCCGCACAGCGTTCCTTTTTGCAGCATTCCGGCGGCAGTACCCTGCCCCGGCAAAATAAACACACAACGAAAGGATCCTTTGCCATGAAGTACGATTTTCAAACCTTCCATCTGCGCCGCGGCATCGAAGCCATCAAGTGGGATTCCATCGGCAACCAGCCCGACGATGTGGTGCCCCTGTCGGTAGCCGACATGGAACTGCTGAGCCCCCCGCAGATCATCAGCGCCCTGAAAGAAACCGCCGAATTTGGCATGTGGGGCTACACCTGGTGGGGCGAGCGATACGGCAAGGCGGTACAGCACTGGATGCGCACCCGCCACAACTGGGAGATCGACCCCGCATGGATCGTGCAGACCAACGGCGTAGTACAGGGCCTGTACGCCGCGGTGCGCTGCTTTACCCAGCCGGGCGACAATGTACTGATCCAGCCGCCGGTCTACTATCCGTTCCGCCGCTCGATTGAGCTGAACGGCCGCAAAACCATCGAAAATCCCCTGAAGCTGGTGGACGGCAGATACGAGATCGACTTCGACGACTTTGCCGAAAAGGCCAAGCAGGCCAAGATGTTCATTCTGTGCAACCCCCATAACCCTGTCGGCCGTGTGTGGACCCCCGAAGAACTGCGCCGCATGGGCGACATCTGTCTGGAAAACAACGTGCTGGTGGTCAGTGATGACATCCATTTTGACCTGATCATGCCCGGTTACAAGCACACGGTGTACGCCACCTTAGGCGAAAAGTATGCCCAGAACTGCATTATGCTGACCGCCCCCAGCAAAACCTTCTCGCTGGCAGCGCTGTGCGTGGCCAATGCCATTATCCCCAACAAAGAGCTGCACCAGCGCTTCTACGACGAGGTGAATGTTTCGGGCTGCTACACCTACAGTATCTTTGGCGTGCGCGCGCTGGAGGTAGGCTACACCGAATGTGCCGACTGGGTGGACGAGCTGCTGCAGCACATCCACAGCAACTACCTGTACGTAAAGAATTATATGGCCGAAAACTTCCCGCAGATCAAAGTATTTGATCTGGAGGGCACCTATCTGTGCTGGTTCGACTGCCGCTGCTTCGGGCTGGACGAAAAGGCGCTGGAAAAGAAGATGGTGGAAGAGGCAAAGCTCTATCTGGACGAAGGCTATCTGTTTGGCAAAGAGGGCGCCGGCTTTGAACGCATCAACCTGGCCTGCCCCCGCAACGTGCTGGAAAAATCGCTGGCACGGTTTGGCGAAGCTTTTGCCGCATACAAACAATAATACTTACCACTGAAAACTGCCGCCGGGCAATGTCCGGCGGCAGTTTATTTTTTTGCTGCAACGACAAAGCGCCCCCGCCTTGCGGCGGGGGCGCTTTGTGTGTTTTATGCGTAAGAAGCGTAATAAACAGTGCGCAAATCTACCCCAAGGACAACGAGGTGTTACTTGCGTTCAGTCAGATACGAGCCGTAACGAATCAGCCCTCGCCGTTGGCCTTGCGGAAAGCCAGGATCTTGCGGTCGGTGATGACGGCGCAAACCAGGCCCAGAGCAACAGCAGCGATGCAGGTCATCCAGATCATCTTGTAAGCGGCGTCGCCGTTGGCATCCAGCCAGCCACCAACCATGGTGGAGTAGAAGGTATCAGGCAGGAAGCCCAGGATGGAAGCCAGACCGATAACGGAACCGACCTGAGTCTTGGGGGTGCCCATCTCGTCGATGGTGGCGTAGTACAGGGCACGGAAGGTGCTGTGGCACAGAGAAGCCAGAACGGTGATGATCAGCACGGGCCACATAACAGCAGAGGTACCGGGCAGGGCCCACATGACAACGTAGCAGGCCAGCCAGATGCCGGCGAACATCAGCAGGGGCTTGGAGGAACGACCAAACTTGGTAGCCATCAGAGCAGCGGTGGAAGCACCGATCAGGCCGCAGATAACGCCGCGGTAGCTGGTGAAGATGATGGCAACGGTCTGAGGCAGGCCCAGAACCTTGGTCATGTAGGGAGCGTAGTGAGAAGCAGCAGCACCGGTCAGAGAGCCAGCGAAGATCAGGCCGGCCAGCAGGTAGGTGACAGGCAGCTTGAAAGCGCCCAGAACAGCCTTGAAGGAGTCGAGCAGGGACTTGTTGGTGTACTCAACATCCTTGGGTACAGGCATGAAGATGGCCAGCAGCACGCCGACACCGATCATGATCAGGCCGCAGGTACGG
>JAFULE010000019.1 GCA_017483235.1 Faecalibacterium sp.
CTGCGGTAGTCCAGATTGATGCTGCCCACCACCGCCACCTGATCGTCGCTGATAAAGCTTTTGGCGTGGATGAAGCCGGGGCTGTACTCGTAAATACGCACACCGGCCCGCAGCAGCGGCGGATAGTAAGACCGGGTCAGTCGGAACACCGCCGGTTTATCCGGAATGCCGGGAGTGACGATGCGCACATCCACCCCCGCTTGGCCGCAAGGCAAAGGGCGGTGGTCATCTCGTTGTCGATGATCAGATAGGGGGTGAAGATATACACATACCGCTGCGCCTGCGCCAGAATGTCCAGATAGACGTTTTCGGCCAGAGGTTCGTCATCCAGCGGCGAATCGGTATAAGGCTGCACCACCCCGTCGGAAGGGATCTGCCCGCAGATGGTGGGGCGGAAGGGGTCGTAGTCCCGATCGGTGGGGCGGAAAGCGTTCCACAAATTCAGATAGGTGACGGTCAGATTCCACACCGCGTCGCCTTCCAGCCGCACACCGGTGTCCTTCCAGTAGCCAAACCTCTGCTTGCGGTTGACGTATTCGTCGGCCAGGTTGATGCCGCCGGTGTAAGCCACGTTGCCGTCCACCACCAGAATTTTTCGGTGGTCGCGGTGATTCATGGCAAAGGCAATGACCGGGATCATGGGGTTGAAGGGCAGGCAGTGGATGTGGGCCTTTTCCATCTGCACCACCAGATTTTGAGGGGCATCCCATGCGCTGCCCATGTCGTCAAAAATCACACGCACATCCACCCCGGCAGCAGCCTTGCGCTTGAGCAAATCAAAAAACTCATCCCACATCGAGCCCTTGGAGATGATGAAGTATTCCACAAACAAAAACCGCTGGGCCTTCTCCATATCGGCCAGCATGCGGGGAAACATCTCTTCGCCCGAAGCAAAGTATTCGGCGGCGGTGTTGTTCCATGCCGGGTAGGGGCCATAGCTGGCCACATAGTTGGAGGTGGCGGCCAGACGGGGCGGCAGCCGCCGCGCAGCCGCAGGGTTATCCACCATCGAGGCATAATGCTCATTGCGGGTGGTTTCCACCAGACGGCGCATGCGGCGGGAGGGGCGCTTGTTGCCAAACAGCAGATAAAGCAGCCCGCCCAACAGCGGCACCAGTCCGATGATCATGATCCAGCTGATTTTATAGGCGGGGTTTTCATCTTTGCGCACAATGTACAGCGCCATTACTGCACTAAGCAGGGTGAACAGGGCACTGAACACCGCACGCGGCTGCACCCAGCCGAAAAAGGCGCTGGCCAGCCACCCCAGCTGCAGCAGCACCACCAGCACAGTCAGGGTAACACGGTTGAATATTTTGCTGAAGAATTTGGCAAGGAACATGGCTTTCCTCTTTCAAAAATACAGGTTCAGAGCAGCATTGCCCACAGCGCCAGCACCAGCATGTGGACCGGGTAAAAGGCGTAGTACGCCCGCTGGATGGCCCGGCTATGGGCGCCGCGCTTGCCGTTGTACAGCCAGATCAGCGGTAAGGCCAGCAGGGCAAGAGCCTGCTGTGAAATAAAAATTTCGGTGCCGAACAGTTCGACCGGCCAGCCAAAGCCACCCAGCAGCTGGGTGTTGATATTCCACAGCCATGCCAGCTGCAGCAGATGGCTGTATTTTTTGCCTCGTGTCCAGTAAAAGGCAAGCACGGTCAGCACACCGGCGCCGTAGTAATCCACCATGAAGAGGTAACCGCCCGCAAAACCCAGCACCGCGCAGGCGGCACAGCGCAGCAGATACCGCCACAGCGGTGCCTTGCCGCGGGCAAGCTCCATACGGTGCACCAGCGCCAGTGCCAGCAGAAAGGTGAACACTACATTTTGATGCAGCGGCATGATCACACTGCCGCTGACCATCAGATTGAACGGAATTTCACTGATCAGGGCAAACACCGCCAGCCGTTTGAACAGCCGTTTGCGGTCGGTGGTCATAAAATAACTTTCCACCATCTGAAACGCAAAGATGGGGTAGGCCAACCGGCCCACCGCGGTAAGCCAGTGGCTGCCGGGCACTACGGTGGCCCACAGATGGTCGCACAGCATCAGCGCCATGGCGATGCATTTCAGGGTAAGGGCATTGATTCCCCCAAACGGTTTTTGTTTTGTCACGGCTCTGCCCCCTTTGCTGTTATAACGATACGCCGCCGGTCGGCATTTCAAACCGCCCGCTCCTTTTTAGAATACCCATTTTGCAATCCCGATGCAAGTGGCAGCCGCACAGGTGTTCCCTTTTGTAAGAAAAACAGGTATAATTGGCGTATACCATCCAAAAAGGGGTGCCCTGTATGAATGTATTTGATATGATCGGCCCCGTGATGATCGGCCCTTCCAGCAGCCACACCGCCGGTGCAGCCCGCATCGGGTACATTGCCTCGATGCTGCTGGGCGAGCCGCCTGCCCGGGCTGAAATTCTGCTGCACGGGTCGTTTGCCCGCACCTACAAGGGCCATGGCACCGACAAGGCCCTGATTGCCGGTATTCTGGGCATGCGGCCGGACGACGGGCGCATCCGCTTTTCGCCCCAGATCGCCGCGCAGCAGGGGCTGGAGTTCACCCTGACCCCCGGCGAGATCGACGGCGCCCACCCCAACACCGCCCACATTACCCTGTGGGGCAAAAGCGGCAAGCAGATCAGCCTGCAGGGGGCCAGCATTGGCGGCGGCAGCGTGCAGATCACCCAGGTGAACGGCATGGCGGTGCAGATCAGCGGCCAGTACACCACCTTTATTGTGCTGCATAAGGATGCCCCCGGCACCATTGCCGCGGTGACCGAAATGATGGCCCAGCAGCAGGTAAACATCTGCAACTTTTCGCTGTCCCGCTTGGAAAAGGGCGGCACCGCCTGCATGACCATCGAGGTGGACACCCAGATCGACCCGGGGCTGAACGACGCCATCGGCAAGCTGCCCAACATCATCAGCAGCACTGTGCTGATGCCGGACTGAGCAAAGGAGAATTGTGATGGCGGAACTGAACTATAAAACCATCGAAGGGCTGGTACAGGCGGCCGAAGCCGCAGGCTGCACCATTTCGCAGGTGGTGCTGCGCCAGCAGGCCGAGCAGCTGGGCCGCACCGAGCAGCAGCTGCTGGAGCAAATGGCCGGCCAATATCAGGTCATGGCCGAATGCATCGAGCCGGGTACTGCGCCCGACCTGCGCAGCACCAGCGGCCTGACCGGCGGCGACGCCTACAAAATGAAGCTGGCGGTACAGCGGGGCTGCACTTTGAGCGGCCCGGTGCTGAGCGGTGCGCTGATGCGCGCTTTGGCGGTAAGCGAGCTGAACGCCGCCATGGGCCGCATTGTGGCCTCGCCCACGGCAGGCAGCTGCGGCATTCTGCCCGCTGCCCTGCTGACCATGCAGCAGGACTGCGGCGCCGACGAAACGGCCTGTGTGCTGTCCATGTTTACCGCCGCAGCGGTGGGTATGGTGATTGCTGAGACCGCCTCGGTGGCGGGTGCACAGGGCGGCTGCCAGGCCGAATGCGGCGCCGCCGGCGCCATGACCGCCGCCGCCCTGGTGGAACTGGCCGGCGGCAGCCCCCGCATGGCGGCCCAC
>JAFULE010000207.1 GCA_017483235.1 Faecalibacterium sp.
GGCTGCATCCGCAAAGCGAAGGCTCAGCCTCGCCGCAAGGCGGCGGTATTCCCCTGCCAGAAGCTTGGCCTGTTCCTGCGCGGGCGGCTGCACCCATTCGCCCGGCTGCAGCGGCGGCGGGGCGATCAGTACCAACCTGTCTGCCGGCAGCGGCAGCCGGCGCAAAAATGCCTCCATGCGCCGGGCTGTGGCCTGAGCCGTGCTGCCCTGCAGCAGATCGTTGGTGCCCAGCATAACAATCAGAAAATCGGTGTCGGAGGCAGACGCAATTCCCCGCCCCGGCTCGGGAATCTGTCGGCCATTGAGTCCCGCATTGTGCACCTGCCAGCCGGTTTTTGCAGCCAGAAGCCGGGGCCACGGTTCGGGAAAACTGCTGCCCAGAAAACTGCGCGGGTCGTACCCACAGGTATTTGAGTCGCCATAGCAGATGACCTTCATCCCCTGCCCCTTTCTTTTTACTGTACCATCAGCCCCAGCGGTACCGGACGCTCTGCCTCGGCACCGCTTTGCAGGCTGCGGTCCGAAATCTGCAGGCTGCGGCGACCATTGAGCAATATCTGTGCCGAGCCGCCGCCGTCCAGATTGACCGCATTCACCATGCCCATTTCGCTGCAGATGCGGGCCATATCGGCAAGGGAAGCGCCCCGGCTGTCTTTGCCGGGGACGTAGCCCAGCTTTGCAGCCCCTTCGGCCCACAGCAGCATCGGTTTGCCCTGTGCGTCGGCCCCCAGCGCAATGCGGGCTGCACGGGCATTTTGAAAATCCATGGGGTACAGGCTGGGTGGGTACGGCACCGGCTGCAGTTTACGGATGTTGTAAAACGGTGAGAGAAAATGCTCTGTTTTTACACCGCCGCGCAGGATGCTGTTGCCCACCTGAATGCCAAACAGCACATCCTCCATGCCGTGATAGATCACCGCATCGCCCGGTTTGACCGCGGCATCCGGTACACACAGCACAAAGCCGGAAGCCGGCACCGGCACACTGCCGCCATGGCAAACCGCAGCCACCCGGCAGCCGATGATCACCAGCATGGTGGTGGCGTCGTTTGGGGTTTTCGCGTACTGCGGGCGGGTATAAACCACCGCATTGCTGCCGGGGCAATACCGGCTGCCGCCGACCTCGATCTGCAGCTGCTGCAATGTGGGCCGGGCCACGGCAACGCTGCCGTCGGCTTTGACCAGCAGTGCTTCGCGGCCGTACAGCGGCGGGCTTTGCATCACACCGTCTTTGACCCACAGCCCAAAGTGAGTGCCCACATGGTCGTAAACGGTGGCGCAATCGAAGCTGTCCATGATAAAAAAGGAGGCATTCACTTTCAGGGCGGCATTCGAATGGGTTTGGGTCAGATACCCGGCGGTATTGCCCACCGGGATGATCTGGGTAAAGGGCAGCTTGCCCCGCACGATCTGCACACAGCTGCGCTGCTGCAGCTGCTGCCAGAACCGCCTGACCGTTTCGTTACGAAACACCGGTTTACCGCCGCGCAGCGTTACCCCACTGCGCAAAGCAGCCGCCGCAGCGGTAAGAGGGTCGGCTACAGTGCCGTACCGTGTCTGAAAAGAAAAATCGAGCGGCAGGTCATCAGGCAAGCGGAACAGCACCAGCTGCCCGAACACCCACGGGCAGGCCGGCACCAGAAAGGTTTTGTAGATATGGCAAAAGCTGGCGAAGGCATCGACGGCCGGGGCAGGGCGCAGAAATTCCAGCTGCTGCCAATCGTTCCACCGCACCAGCTGCACCCTTTGGATCTCGCCGCCGGGATATGAGAACACTTTTACTTCCGATTGCATCAGCGCTCACCTGCCGGGCCGTATTTGGCGCAAAGCAGTGTTTCGGCCTCTTGTCTGCTCAGCTCGCCGTTGTTGTAACGGGACATGATCTGCACATCCTTGGTGCGCAGCTTATAGAACAGCAGCAGAATGACCAGCGCAGCCGCAAAGCCCGCCGCCGGGAACAGACAAAACAATGCCCACACACCGTCGGCCACGCCTTCGGGCTGGATGGCGTTTTCGCCCTCGACAAAGCCCACCGCCGACAGGCTGAGCAGCACCACCGAGCCGATCAGGCCGTTTTTCAGCTTGGCCACACAGGTTTGCAAACTGAAGGAGATGCCGGCGGCACGGGTACCGGTTTTATAGGTGCCGTACTCGACTGTGTCGGCAATGAGCATATAGATGACCACCGACCAGAACCCCAGGCCGGAGCACTTGAGCATGGTCATTACAATGGCAAACACCAGATTGTCATACCCCACAAAGTATGCCGCCACATCCATGACCACCGCAAAGGCAAGGCCGGCGCACAGTACATAAAATTTGTCCCACCGGCGGGCCAATGCCGGTACCACAGCCGACACGATGATGACCGCAATGGCTGCCGCGCCTGCCACCAGAGTGGCGGTATTTTCCTGCCCGAGGCAGATACGGCCCATATAAATAGCCATTTTCTGCTCCAGACTGGCAAGGCCCAGCAGCAGCATGGCCACAAGGCTGACGATGAGGACTTTATTGTTTTTTAAGTAATGCAGCATATCCCCAAAGCCGGGGGTCTGCGCGGCCTGCGCCGCGCCATTGTGCCGTTCTTTTACATGGAACAGCATGGGCACCATCAGTACCACCGACACTGCCACAAACACCACACAGGCTGCAAACCAGCCCAGCAGCGGACGCAGCAGCGGCACCAGAACGGTGGCCACCACGCCGCCCACCATGGCCCACAGCTTGCCGCCGGCAATGATGGAGGTGCGTTCGTCCACATCCGAGGTCATCACGGTGGTAACCGCATAGGCAGGGGCATCCAGAATGGTGTAGCACATATCAAACAGGATGTAAGCGACGAGGAACCAGACCACCTTACCGGTTTGCCCCATAGACTTGGGGATGGCAAACAGCGCCACCGTGGTGATGCCGATGGCAGCCGTGCCAATGCGCACCCACGGAATGAACCGCTGGCCGTTTTTGAACAGGTGGCGGTCCACAATATAACCAAAGAACACATCATTTACTGCATCCCACAGTTTGGGTACCAGCAGAATGGCCGCCGCCACCGCTGCCGAGATCCCCACATCGGTGAGGAAGGTTTCCACATAGCCGGCATACCCCCACAGAATGTTCTGGCCCAAAAAGAACAGGCAGTAGGCCACGCGTTCCTTTTTGGTGGTTTGAAACAACAGGGATTGTTTGTTCATAACGTCCTCCTTGCACGGAACATCCGTGCCGGTTTTATTCAGGGGGCGGCGGGCCGCCAAAGAGATCGGACCTTTGTTTCAATGTAACATACCCACCGGGTTTTCGCAATCGATTTGCAAAATCCGCCAGAGCGTATGCCCTTGCAGCAGACAATGCTTCACCGACCAAAATGCCCCGGCTGCCGCAAACCACGGCCGCCGGGGCATTTGTGCTTATGCTTTTAAAAATAGCTGACCTTGATCCGCTTGCCCATCTGCCGCAGGCATTTGGAAAGCTCTTCCACCAGATTCATTTTAATGTTGAAGTTGATGGGCAGGTCGGGGTTCTGATGCGCCGGGTTGACCGCGCGGCCCACATAGAAATTGATGTCGGTGGCTTCTTCAAACAGCAGCCGGCTGATCTGGGAAGCACCGTCCCGCTGGAAGCACCATTCCTCGTAAAATTTGTTTTCGCCCAGATAATCGCGGGCGTACTCTACCACCTTGTTGATGGTGATGACGCCTTCGGTCACCAGATCCACCCCTTCGATCTCAGCGGTAGGGGGCACATCCGACCGCTCGAAGGTCAGCTTTGCCCGCAGCGGCTTGCCCAGATACTTCGCCGCAATGGAAGAGGTGGTGCCGCCGCAGACAATATGCTTGCCGCGCTTGGAGAAGAACAGCGCCATCATGCGGTTGGCATCGTCCCGGTTAGCGGGCGGGCCGAACAACAGGTTCATCGGCTCGCGCTTGCGAATGCGCACCACACAGGCGGTGGCGTCGTCGCCCGGCTTTTTGCCGTACAGCTTATCGCACTCGTCCACCAGCATGGTGGACAGGGTCTTGGCGGTGTAGCCCACCGGGGCAAGCCCCTCGAAAAAGCTGATGATCTCTTCGCGGCGCCAGCCAAAGTTGAATGCGGTACCGATGCCCGCATGGGGGCATCCGTCGCTCATGGCCACAAAGATATCTTTTTCCTGCAGCTTGATCACCGATTTGTGGATCTTTTTGCCTCCGATGTTCATCTCAGTCATGGGATAGTTGTAGTTCACACCGTCCCGGATGAGGATGACCAGAGGGTTATCGTACTGGATGATCTCGGCAGTTTCGTTGTTTTTGATGTGCAGGATGGTAAAGGTAGAGTATGCCACGCCCCGCACCGAACACACCGGCAGGGTGGCCGCAATGGTGGAAACGCATTCTTCCAGCGGCAGGCCCTCGGCCAGCATGGTAGAGATGATTTTGGACGTAAGGGTGGACAGGATGCTGGCCTTGACCCCGCTGCCCAATCCATCCGAAAGCACCACCACGGTGGAATTTTCGTCCGGTTCGATCACATCCACATGGTCGCCGCACAGCTGTTCGCCGTAATGGTTGATGCTTTTGTATCCGATATCTGCACACAGGTCATTCATCAGCGATCGACTCCTTCAGTTTGGTCAGGGCGATCTTGGTTTCGGCTACCGTTTCGCCCAGAAGCGAAGCGATCTCCTGCACCACACGCATCTGCATTTCCACCACCTTGTCGGCCACTTCGATGGTCTGGTGGCTGATGGTTTCCTTCTTTTCCCGGGCAAGTTCTTCGTCGGTTATATCGCGGATGATGTCGATGAGCATGTGCGAGTCGCGGTCGTATACCACGCTTTGTTCCACATAGCGGTTATATTCGGCCAGGTAACCCCGCTGCTGGTACACATTTTTACCGCTTTCCAGCACTTCCAGGAAGATGGTGGGGTCCAGAATACGCACCACCAGGTCACCCAGAACATCGGTGGCAAAGCGAATGTTCATGATCTTGCGGGCGGCATTGTTGATCTGCTGCACTTCCAGCTGTTCGTTCAGCACGATCAGGCCGTTGGGGCTGTTTTTGACAATGGCATCCGAGAAGCTTTCGGCCTTATCCTTCAGGTAGGGCAGGCACATCGAGATCTCGGCCTTGCCCTGTGCCACCGCAATGGCCTTTTCGCGGCAGGTGTTGTAGCCGCAGCTGCCGCAGTTCAGCTCCTGCGAGGGGCGGGTCTTGCCCATCTGCTGCAGGATTCTGGTGATCTCGGCTTCGCTGGGCATCGCCAGCTTGCGGTCGATGGGGCTGAACATCTTTTTCAATTCCAGTGTATCCGGCTGCTGCACAGCAAAGTCCTTGGTTCCGGCATATTTCGAAATCCTGACAAAATCCATCACCGGAGAATATTTCTGATATTTTTCCATCACAGGGCCGCCCACACAGCTGCCCACACAGGCGGACATCTCGATAAAGCAGCGGTGGGTTTTGCCGCACTCAATGTCTTTCAGGGCCGCAATGCAGTTTTCGACACCGTCCACCGCAAAATAAGTATAGCCCGGCACATTCTGGGCCATGGTTTTCAGCACGCCGCCGGTGGAGGGGACAAATCGCGCCCGGCTGCACGCGTCGGAATCCATGGTATGCTCCAGCTCAATGGTTTCGCGGCGCAGCCATTCGGTCAGTTCCTCAAAGGTCAGTACAGCGTCCACGATGCCCTGATAATGCTCGGCTTCGTCCTTTTTGGCCACACAGGGGCCGATGAAAACGGTTTTGGCGTTGGGGTACCGCTTTTTGATATCCATACAATGGGCCTGCATGGGCGACATGACATCGGCCAGATACCGCAGCGAGGCCGGGAAATGCTTCTGGATCAGCAGGTTGATGGAATGGCAGCAGGAGGAGATGATGATGTCCCGCTGTTCTTCGCGCAGCATGCGCTCGTATTCGTTTTTAACGATGGTGGCACCGCGGGCCGTTTCTTCCACATCGGTAAAGCCCAGCTGTTTCAGCGCACGACGCATGGCCTCGATGCCCACGTCGTCGTAGTTAGCCACAAACGAGGGGGCCAGACTGACGATGACCGGATCGCTGCCTTGCAGAAATACCCGCACCTTTTCGGTTTCGTCCACAATTTCTTTGGCGTTCTGGGGGCACACCACAAAGCACTGGCCGCACAGAATGCACTCGTTGCCGATGATGTGCGCCTGATTGCCCGAAAACCGGATGGCCTTTACCGGGCAGTGGCGGATGCACTTATAGCAGTTTTTGCAGTTGGACTTTTTTAAGGTAAGACAGTTTGCCATAACCGGTCACATCCTTTTACTTTTTCAGCCGGCCCAGCACGTTCTGGGCAAAAAATGCATCAAATTTTTCTTTGGTCAGGCCGGTAAACACCTCGTCGTCGATCTGCACCGTAACGCCCTCGCGGTTGCATTTGCCGGTGCAGAAGCTGCCTGCCAGCGTAATGTCGTTTTCCAGATGGTGTTCGGCAATGGCCTTCTGGAACAATTCGATAATATCGTGGGTGCCCTTGATGTGGCACGAGCTGCCCACACAGATCATAATGATCATGGTTTCGCCTCGCAATCTGATGGTTGTTACCCGTATAAAACAGTACGTTATTATTAAAACATTTCCCGTCCGCAAAATCAATGCTGCGAGTCATTCTTGTAAAAACGAGCCAAAACCAACCTGCGCGGGCAAAAATCTTTGGGGAAACCGCCTTTGAATGCCCTGCCCTGCGCCACATTTTTGTGCATTCCGATACAAAAATATGACGAAAAAGCGTTTACTGTTTACTTTCATCCCCGGTTTTGATAAAATTAACACATACTTCATAATAGGCGTTTTATGGGCATCGCTGCCGATACGGAGAAAGGCGGCACCATACTGCGCTGCAGCGGCCCGGTGGCTGTCCGCGCCGCTGAACAGTGAGTTATTATTTATGAGGAGGCTTTACTTATGGCACATATCAGTGAAGCAGGTGTGAAAAAGATTTGCGAGATCTGTGATCGTTACGCAAACGAAAAAACACCCCTGATGATGATCCTGAGCGACATCCAGAATGAATATGGATACATTCCTCTGGAAGTACAGCAGATCGTATCCGAAAAAACCGGCATCTCGGTGGCCGAGATCTACGGTGTGGTTACCTTCTATTCCTTCTTCTCGCTGGAGCCCAAGGGCAAGTACGTGATCGGCTGCTGCCTGGGCACCGCCTGCTATGTAAAGGGCGCCCAGCAGATCATCGACAAGTTTGCCGAAATTCTGGGCGTCGGCCCCGGCGGCACCACTGCCGACGGCCTGTTTACCCTGGACGCGCTGCGCTGCATCGGCGCCTGCGGCATTGCCCCGGCTGTTACCATCAACGGCAAGGTTTACCCCAAGATGACCGTTGATCAGGTGCCCGCCGTTGTGGCTGAGTACCGTGCTATGGGAGGGATCAACTGATGAAAACTTTTGACGAACTGAACAGCAAGGTTTGCAGCTGTACCGCTGCATTCGAAAGCAAGCTGGACGGCAGCAACGGCAAGCGCGCCATTCTGCTGTGCGGCGGCACCGGCTGCCTGAGCTCGAACTCGATGGAGATCAAGGAGAAGTTCCAGCAGCTGATCACCGACAAGGGCATGGATGACAAGGTCACCGTGAACATCGTCGGCTGCTTTGGCTTCTGCAGCCAGGGCCCCTTCGTGAAGATCTTCCCCGAAGATACCCTGTACCGTCTGGTCAAGATCGAGGACGTAGAAGAGATCTTCGAAACCGACATTATCGGCGGCCAGATCGTGGAGCGTCTGCTGTACGTTGACCCCGCCACCAAGGAAAAGGTCACCAAGCAGGAAGACATCAACTTCTACAAAAAGCAGCGCCGCATTGCCCTGCACGGCTGTGGTGTTATCAACCCCGAAAACATCGAAGAGGCCATGGGCTTTGGCGCATTCCAGGGCCTGAAGCGCGCTTTGAGCATGCAGCCTCAGGACGTGATCAACGAAGTGCTGGAAGCCGGCCTGCGCGGCCGCGGCGGCGGTGGTTTCCCCAGTGGCCGCAAGTGGCAGTTTGCCCTGGGCAGCGTGGCTGACCAGAAGTATGTTGTGTGCAACGGCGACGAGGGCGACCCCGGTGCCTTTATGGACCGTTCGATTCTGGAAGGCAACCCCTATGCGGTTATCGAAGGCATGATGATCGCCGGCTACGCCATTGGCGCCACCGAGGGCTACTTCTATGTTCGTGCCGAGTACCCCATCGCGGTCAACCGCCTGCGCAATGCCATCCGGCAGATGAACGATATGGGCATTCTGGGCCAGAACATTCTGGGCACCGGCTTCAATTTCCAGGCTCACATCCGTCTGGGTGCAGGCGCTTTCGTCTGCGGTGAGGAGACCGCTCTGCTGAACTCCATCGAGGGCAAGCGTGGCATGCCCCGTCCCCGTCCTCCTTTCCCCGCAGTGAAGGGCCTGTGGGGCGAGCCTACCATCGTCAACAATGTGGAAACGCTGGCCTGCGTTCCCTACATCCTGCGGGAAGGCGCAGCCGAATTTGCTTCCTGCGGCACCGAGAGGTCCAAGGGCACCAAGGTCTTTGCCCTGGGCGGCAAGGTCAACAACGTGGGCCTGGTGGAGATCCCCATGGGCACCAC
>JAFULE010000208.1 GCA_017483235.1 Faecalibacterium sp.
TGCCGCTCAAACGACACCACCAGCACAAACAGCAGCAGCTGCAGCAGCACCATGTACACCGAAAATTCCACCGGGCCGTTGTAGTTGCCGGTGCTGCTGATGGCGTTCAGGGTCTGCTTAATGTAAATTTCGACCACACACAGTGCGACAAGGAACAAAAACCGGAACGGTGCCGGGCGGTGGATGCTGTCCAATGGGATCATCCGGCTGGACAGCATGCACAGCACAAAATACAGCAGCAGGGTGATCAGGGTACCGATGGTGACCTGCCCCAGCGTGGGAGCAAAAAACAGCGGATACAGCAGTGGGGTAAGAAAGGCCTCGGTGCAGATGTTGATGGCCAGCCAGCACAGCATGGCAAGATATAAACCGTCCGAGAGGGTGGTGCGCTTGGTAAAAAAGACATACAGGGCGATCAACGCCACACGGATCAAAAAGCGCACCGCATCGCTGGGCAGCGCATCAATGTAGTAGCAGATCGAAAAGGTGCCCGCCAGGCTGAGTGCGCCCAGTGCGATGTGCCGGTAACCACGGGGCCCGCGGGGGCGAATGGGCCAGAAGTACAGCACGGTGATCACACATTCCAGCAGAAAGCGGACATACCGCATGGAAAAATCCATCATACAATGCCCCCCTTATACTGCGCGTACTCTTCCAGAAAAGCTTTGCGGCGGTATTTGCTCAGCGGGATCAGCTCGCCGTTCTGCATCACCAGATCGGTGGCGGTGATACGGGATAAATGCGCCAGATTGACCACATAGCTGCGGTGGCACTGGGAAAAGCCGTGCCCCTCCAGCTGGGGCAGCACATCGTTCAGGTTCATGGCAAAGCTTTCTTTTTCGGTCGCGTAGGAAACGATCAGAGTGTGGCGCTTGACCTCGATGGACTGAATGTCCCGGCTGTTCAGCAGCACGGTGCTGCTGCCCCGGCGCATGGTGATAAAATGGGGCCGCTCCCGCTGCAGGGTGGTCAGGGCGTCGTCCAGCTGTTGGCACAGCTGCCCGTATTTTACCGGTTTTTTCAGGTAGGCGTAGGCATGCACCGAATATCCCTCGATAGCGTACTGGGTAAAGGCGGTAACAAAAAAGATGCATAGTGCAGGGTAGCGCTCGCGCAGGGCGCGGGCGGTCTCGATGCCGGAAAGGCCGGGCATCTCGATGTCCAGAAAAACGATTCGGGTTTCGGCAGGGATGCCCCGCAGCAGCTCTTCGCCGCCGGCAAACTCCCGGATGCGCACCTGCTGGCCGCGGTCGTCCCAGTAGCGCTGCAGATAGCGTTTCAGCTCCGCGCGGGCGACGGGGCTGTCGTCACAGATGGCAATGGGGAACATGGCGCATACCCTCCTTTCTTTGATAAAAGAATACCATACTTGTGCGCATTTCTTCAAGCGCCGGGGCGGCACCTGACCTTCCTTTGGGGGGGCTGAATCGTCCGTTGGGGAAAGAGCTGTTGTTGGTTTGTCAAACCATTGTTATACTTCGGCCAAACGTCGGCAGAATCCGACACAAAAATCTGAAACAGGAGGTTTCTATGAACAAGGAAAACACCGCCGGAAAGAAAGCCACGCGTGTATTTGCCATTTCGCTTGTGGTAACACTGCTTCTTTCCATCCTGAACTGGGGCGTCATCACCGGTTGGGGTAACATCAAAATCACCCCCATGCGTGTTGTTGGCGACAACGGCGCCACCTACACCGCCCTGATGTATGTGCCCAAGAGCGCCACCAATGAGGCCCCGGCCCCCGCACTGCTCACCCTGCAGGGCGCTTCGGGCAACGCCCGCAACCACGAAGAGTATGCCATTGAGTACGCCCGCCGCGGCTTTGTGGTCATCTCGGTGGACAACTTCGGCAGCGGCGACGCTACCATCGACTACGACTCGGTCGGCCAGTGGAAGACCGCCATCGGTGATCTGTTCTGGGATTACATGATGGGTCTGGACTTTGTCGACCCCACCCGTACCGTCATCAGCGGCCACTCCATCGGTTCCACCGGCACCATCCATATGGCTGCCTACGTCAACCCCACCGTGGCGGTTCCTATCGACGGCTTTATGGGCGTATATCCCTCCAAGGATGACATGCACTACACCGGCATGATCTGCGCCATCACCGGCATTGCCGACTCGCAGAACACCATCGAGCGCCTGCAGCCCCTGCTGGGCCTGTTCAAGGTGGACGAGCGCATCAAGACCGACGACACCGAGCTGGTGCTGGACAAGATGTACGGCTCCTTCGAAGACGGCAGCGCCAAGGTGGTTTACATGACCGACAGCGGCCATGAGGACGCCATGATCAACAAGCAGGGCATGCAGCTGCAGCTGGACTTTGTGCAGCAGGCCATGGACGTGCCCAACCCCCTGCCCGGCTCTGACCAGACCTGGATGTACAAGGACTTTGTGGGTCTGTTCGGCATGTTCGCCTTCGCCTTCATGCTGATGGCTCTGGCTGTTGCTCTGATCGAGAACACCGCCTGGTTCGCCAGCATCAAGAACCCCATCCCCCGCAACATCGGCCTGCGCGGCATTGGCATGGGCATCAGCGTTGCCTGCGCCGTCGTCTTCCCCCTGGTCGTTCTCAAAACCGGTGCCTTCGGCCTGACCAAGCTGTTCCAGCAGGCCCCCGTTACCGAGATTTTCGCCATGGGCCGCGCCAACCGTGCCTTTACCGTGGTCATCGGTCTGTCGCTGATGGGCCTGCTGCCCCTGCTGCTGTTCGTCTTTACCGACGGCAAAAAGCAGAAGGCTACCCTGCGTGACTACGGCCTGACCTCTGAGGGCAAGACCGGTCTGGACTGGATGCTGATCCTGAAGAGCCTGATCCTGGCGGTTGTGGTGCTGTTCTGCGGCTTTGCTTACCTGCGCTGGCAGCGTGAGTGCTTTGGCACCGACTTCTACGCCTGGTACTACGGCTACAAGCCCATTGCCTGGGTCAAGTTTGTACCCCAGATCAAGTATCTGGTCATCTGGTGCGCCTGCTTCGTTCTGTCCTCCATCGGCATGAACGTCGAGCGTCGCCTGCCCTCCACCGGCGACGAAAACAAGGATATGGTCCGCCAGCTGGTGGTCAACATCTTCCTGAACTGCATCGTTATCTTTGTGGTGGTTGGTGTGCAGTGGTATCTGCAGCACAACGTCCACTTCCTGGATAAGACCTCGCTCGGCACCTGGGCCGCCGACATCACCCGTCTGTGGGGCATGCCCGCCGGCATGGCCATCGGCGCCTTCGGCAACACCTACCTGTACCGCAAAACCGGCAGCATCTGGCCCGGCGTCTTCCTCACCGGTTGCCTGTGCGCTCTGTCCTGCGTGCTGTACGGTGGCTACGGCTACTACGTTTAAACCTGCCCCGGCCGCGCTGCGGCCCTGCAATAACCTGTAAAAACCCCCGGCCTGCCCTGAACACAGGGCAGGCCGGGGGTTTTGCTTGTAGTCATTCGGTTTCAGGCGGCAGTACGGCAAAGCTTTCCAGCATGGCAGCCAACCGCACGCCGTGTCCTTCGGCGGCTTCCAAAAAGTATTGGATTGTGATGTGATAGCAGCCGCTGCCACCGTCCGGATAAAAATAGTGCAGCTGCTGGGCGCTGTTCCACATCTGCCCGGCCGATGCCGAAAAGAATATGCGCCCGGGTTCCTCCTGTGGTTGGGTACAATGCCAATCCGTCTGCAGCTGGTTGTACAGTGCCGCAGCCGCCTGTGCAGCAGTTTGCTGCGGCAGTGGGGTCACAGTCAGGCCGCAGACCGGCAAAGCTGCGGAAAAGGCTTCCAGTTCGGCCAGCTTTTCATCAATCAGGGCCTCCTGCTCGGCAGCGGAAAGCCCCTCCAGCAGGGCGGAGTTATTGCTGCGTACCTCTTCGCGGGAATAGACGACCGGGATGCTTTGCACCGTAAGCACACCGTTGTGCTCGGTGGAGGTGTACAGCTCGGGGTCTACATACAGCACATACCCGGGGGTGTCGGGCAGGGATTCGGTTCCCTGCGCGGTATGGGGGATCGAGTAGGACTGACCCTCCAGCTCCACCGTGATGTTTTTGGGCGGAAACAGCTGTTCCAGTGTTTTCTGTACGGCCTGCCGCAGCTCGGGCGAAGCGGCAAGGGCGGTGGCCACCAGCAGGGTGGTCATCAGGGCTGCAACAGCGGCAAATGCAAGGATACGCCGCACATGCAGGCGGTTGCGGGGGGCAGCAGGAAGGGCAGCTGTGTCCAGCCGGCTTTGCGCGGCAGTGAAGTAGGCGGGGGAGATATCGGTCAGAGCATCCAAAAGCTGAAAATCAGTCATAGCAGGCCCTCCTTTTCCAGATAGCGCTTCAGTTTGCTGCGGGTACGCAGCAGCATCGAGCGTACTTTGCTTTCGCTGAAGTCAAAGGCCTGGCCGATCTGCTGGGAAGATGCCAGGAACCAATAGCGGCAGACAAACACCTCGCGCTCGGCTGCGGGCAGCAATGCCAGAAAATCGTTTAAAGCACGGGTCAAGGCATTGTGGTCGACGGCCTGTTCGGTGCTGGAACCGTCAGAAACACACTCGGCAAGCTCGTCCAGTGCAAGAGGCGTTTCGCCGCCGCCCCGCTTTTCGCGGCTGCGGTCGCGCCAGCGGTTCAAACTGAGATGGCGGGTGATCTTGCACAAAAAAGCAGCCAGACCCGTGGGGCGGTGGGGCGGCAGAGAGTGCCAGGCTTTGATATAGGTATCGTTGACACATTCCTCTGCGTCAAGGCGGTCATTCAGAATGTTATAGGCGACCCGGTAACAGACGCGGCCGTGACGGGCGGCTGTTTCCGCAATGGCTTGTTCATCCCGCTGCCAATATAATTCCACAATTTGAGCGTCCTCCATAAAAAGTACCTCCTTGTAGTGATGAAGTGAAAAGGCCTTTCACCCTATAACACACTGTTTGCGCGGCAGCGTTGCAGTTGATCAAAAAAATTTTCGGCAAACAAAAAACTCCCTGCGGAATGATCGACATGCCGCAGGGAGCTATCAAAAGGCAAGAAATGCACAGGAGCTTACAGTGCGTTCAACTCATCGCGGCAGGCGCGGCAGATGCAAAGATTCTTGAACTGCAGTGCATCGGGGGTGATCTCGCCGCACAGATCGCAGGTGCCCAAGGGTTTGTATTTTTTCAGCAGAATGGTCTCCCCATCCACAAAAATTTCCAGCCGGGCGTCGGCGTCCAGCTTCAGCGCCTTGCGCAGTTCTTTGGGCAGAACGATGCGGCCCAGATTGTCGATGCCGCGAACGATACCGGTGCTTTTCATAAAAGAAACACTCCTTTTGCATAACCCTGCCGGCTTTGGGCGAACCGAGGCGAGAAACTGCCCAAAACCGCGAAACTCTGCTGATAGTATACAATTTGGATAGGTAAATGTCAATAATTGGAAAAGGTGGAAGAAACAAAAACTTTTCGACAAAATATTCCAACTTTGGCAAGCTAAATGAAAATGTCGAAAAGACGATGCTTTTGAACGATGTGTCGAAAAAAACCGCCGGAAGCTTTGGTGGCTTCCGGCGGGCTGAAAATATTACAGAATGGAATTTACAGCTGCAGCAGGCCGACCTTTTTGTACACCTTCTGCACCATGCGGTCGGCAATGCGGCTGGCGCCCTGTGCGCCCTCGGCCAGCACCGCATCCACATAGGCCTTGTCGGCCAGAATGCGCTTGTACTCGCCCTGAATGGGGGCCAGACCGTCGGCCACCGCTTCGCCTACGGCGATCTTGAAGTCGCCGTAGCCCTTGCCCTCAAACTCGGCCGTAATGGCGTCGTAATCCTTGCCGGTGAACACGCTGTAAATGGTCATCAGGTTGGACACGCCCGGCTTTTCGGCCACATCGTACCGTACAATGCCGTCGCAGTCGGTCACTGCGCGCTTGAACTTGCGCAGAATGGCGTCCTTGTCGTCGGTCATCAGGATAAAGCTGTTCACGTTGGGGTCGCTCTTGCTCATCTTACGGGTGGGCTCGGCCAGGCTCATCACCTTGGCACCGGCTTTGGTAATGTAGCCCTCGGGCATGGTAAAGGTGGGGCTGTAGCTGCTGTTGAAGCGCTGGGCAATGGTGCGGGCCAGCTCCAAATGCTGGGTCTGATCCTGCCCGACCGGCACCAGATCGGCATTGTACACCAGAATGTCAGCCGCCATCAGGCTGGGGTAGGTGAACAAACCGCCATTGACATTGTCGGGGTGCTTGGCGCTTTTATCCTTGAACTGGGTCATGCGGCTCAGCTCGCCAAACTGGCTGTTGCAGGTGGCGATCCAGCCCAGCTGGGTGTGAGCAGGCACATGGCTTTGCACAAACAGAATGCTCTGCTTGGGGTCGATGCCGGCGGCCAACAGCATGGCGGCAGCTTCGCGGGTGTTTTTGCGCAGGTCGGCAGGCACCTGACGTACGGTCAGGGCGTGCAGGTCGGCCACCATGTAAAGGCAGTCGAACTCATCCTGCAGCTTGGCCCAGTTGCGCACGGCTCCGATATAGTTGCCCAAAGTAAAGGTGCCGGTGGGCTGAATGCCGGACAGAATGCGTTTGCGGCGGACGGTTTCGTTTGCCATAATGATTACGACCTTTCTTGTTCAGATGCAGCGGCACGGGCAAGCGCCCGGCCGGGAAATGCTTTGGTATTGGTATATTGTAGCACAGCCAACAGCAAATGGCGAGTGCGAAGTGCAAAAAATTCAGGCAGCAGGCGGGTCGATCACCCGGGGATTGCGGGCCGAGGCAATCAGCTCGTCCAGAATTTCCACCGAGGTGTAGTCGGTCAGCACGCCGGCCTGCACCATCTGCTTCAGCATCATGGCATACACCACGTCGCCGCCGTGGAAGCCGTCCAGATACATTTCATCGGTGGTGTCAGGCATATAGGTAAAGTCAAACACCACATGGCCAGGGTGGGCGGCAAAAATTTCACTTACTGCGGGGAAGGCATAGTCCAGATAGCCGTACCAGCCGCTGTCTACCATGGCATGGTACACGGTAGGGGCGTAGGGCGGCATAAAGGCAACGACCTGAATTCCCTTTTCGTCGCAAAGGGTCAGCAGCTGGTCCAGCTGGCTCATGGTGTCCCAGTCAATATAATCGGCGCGCTCGAAACGGGTGCCGCCAACCGTCATACGGCCCATAGAGTCCATGAAAGTCAGATCGATCTGCTCAGCCGAGGTGCCGTAGTTGTAGCTGCCATCCGCCGAAAAACCGCTGCCGCGGGCGCAGGCGGGCAGGCCGATATAGCGCTTGTCGCTGCGCAGAATCTGCAGTGGCTTGATGGCGCCGCTGCCAATGCGGCGGGCTACAATGGTCAATGCGTGCAGCGGGTCAATCTCGGTATAGGCAGCGGTCCAGTCCTTTTCGGCTTCCTCGCGGTAGTTCCACTGGTAAATGAAAAAGTAGCTGTCCAGAGTAAGCACCAGAACTTCAGGCAGTTCATCGTCGGAGAGACCGTTCAGAAACGAGGAATAATGCGACAGGTAGGCAATGGCACCGCCGGCATTGTAAAAATCAGCACCGGGCATCATACACTCTCGGATCTGCATCACGCGGGAGTTGCCCAGCACCAGCACCGAGGCTTTGTGGTGTTTGGTCATATAGGTTTTGTACCAGGTGGTGTAGTCGTTGCCCCAGAAGTTCAGCTCCGAAATCACGTCCGATTCGCTTAAGGTGCGCTCGACCACCGCCTGAGGGCCGGCCAGCTCGCCGCTGTGCCACAGAATCAGGCCGCACAGCGAAACACAAAGTGCAGCCGGTACAAGTGCCAGAACAAGCAGTTGCTTTAAAAATCGTGTCATAGCAGGATTCTCCTTGATGCTCAGAAGGCAAAGTAGATGAAGGATTCGGTGCCGGTGTTAAAGAAGATGGCTGCGGCAACAAACAGCCAGCACAGCAGCACGCGTACCGGCGCGGGGGCGCGGTAAAGCCATTCGTCGGGGCTGGTGTGGCGGCCGAAAAAGTCGGGGATCATGCCAATGACAAGCAGCCCGGCCAGCCGGATGGCTTCAGCAGGGTGGAAGTCCAGCAGCGCACAGCCGTCCAGCAGCTCGCGGGGGGTAAAGGGGATGCAGCCGGCAATACGCTGCAGAACCTCAAAAACGTCGGCCGGGGTGTTGCCCACCGTGCCCATGCTGAAAAACAGCCAGGCAAAGGTAACCAGCACAAAGGTAAAGGCCATGCGCCACAGCCGCACCGGCAGGCAGTCTTCAGGGATATGCAGTGCGGCGTACATCCGGCTGCGGGCGGGCTTGGTCAGCCGGCCCACCACCTGATACAGGCCGTGCAGCGCGCCCCAGATCAGATAACACAAACCGGCACCATGCCACAAACCGCTGACCAGAAAGGTAAGCATCAGGTTGATGTAGGTGCGCAGGGTACCCTTGCGGCTGCCGCCCAGCGGGAAGTAGACATAGTCCCGCAGCCAGTTGGACAGCGACAGGTGCCACCGTGCCCAGAATTCTTTGATCGAGGTGGCAAAGTACGGCTGGCGGAAGTTCTGCTGCAGGTCCAGCCCCAGCATCCGCCCCAGGCCCAGTGCCATGTTGCTGTAGCCGGCAAAGTCAAAGTAGATCTGCAGCGAGTACAAAAAGCACATCACCAGCAGGCTGGTATCCAGCACGGTACCGGGCTGCTGAATGAACTTGGTAATGCGGCTGCCAATGTAATCGGCCAGAGCACATTTTTCAAACAGACCGAATAAAAAACAGATCAGGCCAAGGCTGGCCTTTTCGGCGTCAAACTTCCAGCCGGGGGTGCTGGCCTTGCGCAGCTGGGGCAGAATGCTTTGTGCCCGGGCCACAGGGCCGCTGGTGATGGTGGCAAAAAAGCTGACGTAAGCGGCGTAATAGCCCAGGTGCTTTTCAGCGGGCAGGGTGCCGCGGTACACGTCGATCAGATAGCCCAGGGTTTGCAGGGTGTAAAAGCTGATGCCAATGGGTTGGGCCAGTTCCAGAGTAAACTGCCCACCGGTAAAAAAGCCCAGATATTTGAAGGCCACCAGAAAACCCAGCAGCCCCACGCAGCCCACTGCAAGCAGCAGTTTGCGTACGGTGTGGCTTTGGGTGCGCTCCATAGCAAGGCCAAGCCCAAACGACAGCAGAATCGAGGCGGTCAGACTCCACCACAGGGTGGGGGTTGCACCGTTGGCATAAAAGGCGATGTTGGCGCAAAGCAGCACTGCCCACCGCCACCGTGGGGCAAAAGCACTCAGTTGCCATGCGGCAAAAATCAGGGCAAACAGGCCCATGAATTCAAGACTGGAAAGTACCATGCGGGGTTCTCCTTTGGTTTGTTGTTGCACTGCCTGCACAGGTCATATACTCTTTTATTATAGCATCGATTGAGAACGCAGGCAATAAAATTCAGTATCCTTGCGGCCTTGCGTTGACAAATCGGGGGGCGATGGATAAACTGAATATGTGAGAGTGTGCCCCTTTCGGGCATTCCGTAAAACGATATCCGGGCCGCTGTGGTCCGTAAGGAGATGTAAGCGTTTATGTTCAATAATAAAGTACGCACTCGTTTTGCCCCCTCGCCCACCGGCTATATGCATGTGGGCAACCTGCGCACCGCCCTGTATGCCTATCTGATGGCCAAGCATGATGACGGCACCTTTATTCTGCGCATTGAGGACACCGATCAGGAGCGCTATGTGGAGGGCGCGGTGGATGTGATCTACAATACCTGCCGCGAAACCGGTCTGCTGTGGGACGAAGGCCCCGACATCGGCGGCCCGGTGGGCCCCTATGTGCAGAGCGAGCGCATGGGCATGTTCAAGCAGTACGCGGTGCAGCTGGTAGAAAAAGGCGAGGCGTATTACTGCTTCTGCACCCCCGAGCGTCTGGAAGAGATGCACGAAGCCCAGCGTGCCGCCGGTGAAATGACCCATTACGACGGCCACTGCCGCGACCTGCCCGCCGAGGAGGTCCAGCGTCTGCTGGATGCCGGCACCCCTTATGTCATCCGTCAGAAGGTGAAAAAGGGCGAAATCGCCGCCTTTGACGATATGGTCTACGGCCATATCGAGGTGAACACCGACGAGATCGACGATCAGATCCTGATCAAGACCGACGGCATGCCTACCTATAACTTTGCCAACGTGGTGGATGACCACCTGATGGGTATCACCCATGTCATCCGCGGCAGCGAGTATCTGTCCAGCACCCCCAAATACAACCTGCTGTACAAGGCCTTTGGCTGGGAGATCCCGGTTTACATCCACTGCCCCCCTGTGATGAAGGATGCCCAGAACAAGCTGTCCAAGCGCAACGGCGACGCCAGCTATCAGGATCTGGTGGCCAAGGGGTATCTGACCGAGGCTATCATGAACTACATCTGCCTGCTGGGCTGGTCGCCCCGCGGCGAGTACGCCGAGCAGGAGATCTTCAGCCTGGACGAGCTGAAAAAGGTGTGGGAGCCCACCGGCATTTCCAAATCGCCCGCCATCTTCGACCCGCTGAAGCTGCGCGCCATCAATGCCGAGTATATTCGCCGCCTGCCTGCCGAAGAATTTTTGAAAAAAGCCGAGCCCTGGATCGATGCCGCCGTCAAGAGCCCCATCAACAAGGCCCTGCTGTGCGCCAATCTGCAGCCCCGCTGCGAGGTGCTGGGCGAGATCCCCGAACAGCTGGATTTCTTCGACGCCATGCCCGAGTATGATGTGGCGATGTATGCCAACAAAAAGCAGAAAACCAGTCCCGAGACGGCAAAGCAGGCACTGGAGGCCCTGCTGCCTGTGCTGAGTGACGAGGCACTGGACTTTTCCAACAAGGACGCCATCTTTGAGGCCTGCAAGGCTAAGGCTGCCGAACTGGGCGTTAAGAACGGCTGGCTGCTGTTCCCGCTGGGCATTGCCCTGTCGGGTAAGCAGCGTACCCCCGGCGGCGGCACCGATCTGGCCTGCATGATGGGCCGTGAAAAGACCATCGAGCGCATCCGCGCCGCCGTGGCAAAGCTGGGCGGCTGATCCGTCCGCCTTCGCGCGCAGCAGCCCTCGGTTTCCGTGCGGTGCACGGAACGCCGCCTGCGGCGGCACACGCCTCGGGCTGCCGCTTTCTGCGGCTGGATGCATGGAGTTCGCTGGCAGAAAACCGTTCGCGAAATGCTCCGGTTTTCTGAGCAAACTTGCCAAGCGTACCCCCGGCGGCGGAACCGATCTTGCCTGCATGATGGGCCGCGAA
>JAFULE010000020.1 GCA_017483235.1 Faecalibacterium sp.
AGCCAGATCGGCAAAAAGGAAAGCATTGCCGACACCGCCCGGGTGCTGGGCCGGATGTACGATGGCATCGAGTACCGCGGTTATGGGCAGGAGATTGTGGAAGAGCTGGCTGCCCACGCCGGGGTGCCGGTGTGGAACGGTCTGACCAACGAGTTCCATCCCACCCAGATTCTGGCGGATTTTCTCACCATTCACGAGAAGTTCGGCCATTTAAAGGGTATCAAGCTGGTATACTGCGGCGACGCGCGGTATAACATGGGCAACAGCCTGATGGTGGGCTGCGCCAAGATGGGCATGCATTTTGTGGCCGCCGCGCCGCTGGAGTATCAGCCCGACCCGGCGCTGGTGGATATCTGCCAGACCATTGCCATGCAGACCGGCGGCAGTATCACCCTTGAAACCGATCCCATGGCGGCGGTACAGGATGCCGATGTGGTGTACACCGACGTGTGGGTGTCGATGGGCGAGCCGGTGGAAGTGTGGGCAGAGCGCATCGCTGCGCTGGGGGCCTATCAGGTCAACAGCGCCCTGATGGCCGCAGCCAAGCCCACCGCAGTGTTTATGCATTGCCTGCCCGCCTTCCACGATCACAAGACGGTGATCGGCAAAGAGATGGGCGAGCGGTTCGGCCGCGATGCCATGGAGGTGACCGACGAGGTGTTCGAAGGGCCCCAGAGCATCGTGTTCGATGAGGCTGAAAACCGGATGCACACCATCAAGGCGGTCATTGCCGCAACCCTCGGCTACGAAGAGGACGAAGGCGGCATCTGGTTTTAAGGCAGGCGGGGGGCTGTTCTTTTTCTGAAGAAAAAGAACCAAAAAGACGTTTCAGGCGCGGGGTCATTTCTGCAAGGCAGAAACAGAGTGTCCGCGAATGATGGCAAAGAAAAGGCGGCGCAAAGCAATTTGCGCCGCTGTTTTTTTATCTCGATTACCGGGCTTGTCCTTCTGCCCAAAGCCGCTATCGGCGGGCAGCGGGATGTGTAAATGCTGTAGATGTTCGATAAAGTGGAATTCATTTGTTTAGTTCGATCCATTTGTTCAGTGGTCCACGAATCGGTTTTGAAAGATTTTCCGGAATTTCATCGATTCGAAAGAACTTTAGAGCAGCAACTTCTCCGTCTTGGCACGTCAGTGTTCCGGTATACTGCTTACACACATATACAATATCAATGTTTGATACTTCGTCCCCGTTGGGATAAATATAGTGTGTATCTTTTCCAGAAAAAACTCCAAACAATTCCAGACTTTCCGCTGTTAAGCCGGTTTCTTCAAACAATTCTCTCTTGGCGGCTTCCTCTACAACTTCGTCTGGCTCAACAGAACCTCCTGCATATCCCCAGCAATGATTATCGCTACGCAGCTGCAGTAAAATCCGATTCTCGGGGTCAACAACAATTACACTGGCACCAACTTGCAGTAAAGGCCGATGGCCTACAATGGTTCTCAACTCCATAATATATTCAGACATCTGCGGTTCCCCCTTGTTGAAAGTGCGTTTATCGTTTCGCCTGTCTCTGTTGCGTAGCCGCTTTCCCCTGCGGCACAAACTGCCACACCGAATAGTGGGCGTCGTCGGCGCCGGGGCGGGCGAACTGCTCTTTGGCCAGCCGCTGCCAGCCGGGGCGGTCGGCAAGGTATTCGGCGTAATAATCGAACAGATAAGCCATGCGGATGGGGTGCCGCATGGTTTTTTCCAGCTTGGCCACAAATTTCGAGAAAATTTTGCCGTTGAAGGGGTTGAACAGGTAAAACACGGTGGTCTGCGCCAACAGCTCGTCGGCGTCCAGAATGTTGCCGCAGTGCACCGCAATATCGGTGCCCTGCACCCGGCGGCGGGCCGTTTCGGCCACCTCGGGGTCCAGCTCAATGCCGGCCAGCCGTGCCTTGCAGCCCTGCAGATGCAGATAGGTCAGCACCCGGCCCTCGCCGCAGCCCACGTCCAGCAGGGTGTCCTGTTCGGTCAGGGGCAGGTGGTGGGTAAAAATATGGTCAAGGCAGCGGTAATCGCTGCTTTGCACCGCTTCGGCGCCCAGCGCGGCAAACCGGCTGGGCTTGCGCTGCTCGACGCTGATGCCGCCCATGCGGCAGTCGTCCTGCTGGGTGCGCAGCAGATGCTGCTGCAAAAGCTGTTGTTCGTGGCTGATCTCCGGCATGGCAGTGGCTCCTTTGCTTGTCTGATTCGATTATAGCCTGCCGCCGCCCCCAAGGCAACCGTTTGCCCCTTTTTTGGCCGGTTTTCGTTCCGTTTTACGGTGGGTTCTGGTATACTGAGGGGGTACGAAACGCCATCAGCAAGGAGCTTTCTGTATGAATTATTCCGCCATCTACCACGAAGCCACCAGCCGCTACTGCTACGCCGCGGCCCCGGGGCGCTTTGTGTTCCGCCTGCAGGTGGGCCGGGGCGATCTGCGCCGGGTCACCCTGTACAGTCAGGATAAATACATCTCGCAGCACCGCCGCGTCACCCCCGACCAGACCCCCATGCACCGGGTGGCGTCCAGCCGGTTCCACGATTATTACGAGGCCGAGCTGTGCTTTAACGTGGTCTGCCTGCGCTATTATTTCAAGCTGGAAGACTGGGACGGCACGGTCAGCTACTACGCCAACAGCGAGTTTATGGACAGCCCGCCCACCGACATCGACCGGATGTTCGACTGCCCCCAGACCCTGCGGGAGGAAGAATGCTTTACCACCCCGGCATGGGCCCACAATGCGGTGGTGTACCAGATTTTTCCCAACCGGTTTGCCGCCTCAAAGCCGGTGGCCGACAGTGTGTGGTACAAGGCCCCCATCGGCCCCATGGCCGATTTGAAGGGCGATTTGCGGGGCATCATCGAAAAGCTGGACTACCTTGCCGGGCTGGGGGTGCAGGTGCTGTACATGACCCCTATCTTCCGTTCCAACTCCCGCCACAAATACGACACGGTGGATTATTATACCATCGACCCCAGCTTTGGCACCGAAGCTGACCTGATCGAGCTGGTGCAAAAGGCCCACGCCCGCGGCCTGCGGGTGGTGCTGGACGGGGTGTTCAACCACACCTCGCCCGACTTTTTCGCCTTTGCCGATTTGAAACAAAAGGGCGAAGCCAGCCCGTATAAGGACTGGTATTACTGTGACAGCCTGCCCCCCAAGGCCCCGCTGGGCAAGGCCAACTACAAATGCTTTGGCTACTATTTCGGCATGCCCAAGCTCAACCAGCAAAACCCTGCCGTGGCCCGTTATTTTACCGAGGTGGCCCTGTACTGGCTGCGCACCGCCCACATCGACGGCTGGCGGCTGGACGTGGCCGACGAGATCGGCCACAGCTTCTGGAAGCAGTTCCGCACCGCCATCAAGGCCGAGTTCCCCGACGCGCTGATCGTGGGCGAGGTGTGGCACCACAGCCCCGACTTTTTGCAGGGTGACGAGTGGGACAGTGCCATGAACTATCCCTTCTGCAACGCGGTGCTGGATCTGGTGGCTTACGGCACCATCGGCCCCAAGCGGTTTCTGGAAAATCTGGGCTTTTTGCAGGGCACCCTGCACAAGCAGGTGTATCCGGTGCTTTGGAACCTGATCGGCAGCCACGACACCCCCCGGCTGCTGCACCGCTGCGGTGAAAATCTGCACAAGCAGCGGCTGGCGGCGGCGCTGCAGCTGCTGCTGCCCGGCATGCCGATGATCTATTACGGTGACGAAGTGGGCATGACCGGCGCCCACGACCCCGACTGCCGCCGCGGCATGCTGTGGGACGAACGCCGGCAGAACACCGAAACGCTGGCGTGGTACAAAACCCTGCTGGCGGTGCGCAGGGCAAACCCGGCCCTGACCGAAGGGGCGCTGATCACCGAGGTGGCCGACGACGAAAAGGGCCTGATCTGGCTGACCCGCGCCCACGGCGGCAAAACCCTGACCACCCTGTTCCACACAAAGGGTGGGCAGCTGGCCCTGCCTCAACACGCCGGTAAACAAAACCTGCTGACCGGCAAGCCCTTTGCCGGCACCCTTGGCCCCTGGCAGACGGCGGTACTGGTGGAGTAATTGACATTGGAAAGCTAAACGCACCGTAAATTTCGTGCTGTTTTATACAAAACGTCTGATGTTTTTGCTGCAAAGGCAAAACAAAAGAACACAAACAGGAAGCAAACCATGAACAACACAGCAATCAACGACAAAGAATTTTACCGCCAGCTGCGCACGCTGGCCTTGCCCATTGCCCTGCAAACCTTTATGACTGCCGCCATCAGCGCGGGCGATTCGGCCATGCTGGGCTTTATCAATCAGGATTCGATTGCGGCGGTGTCGCTGGCCACCCGCATCAGCTTTGTGCTGCATCTGTTTACCGGGTCGTTTGCCGGCGGCGCGGGGGTCATCTGCGCCCAGTACTGGGGCAAAAAAGACCTGAAAACCATTCAGCAGGTGTTCTGTCTGGTGGTGCGGTACATGGTGGGCATTTCGGCGGTGTTTGGGCTGGCGTCCTTCTTCTGTCCGGAATTTCTGATGCAGTTGTTTACCGCTGACGCCGAAATGGTGCGCATCGGTGCGTCTTACCTGCGCATTGCGGCGCCCTCGTTTGTGTTTGCGGGGCTTTCGCAGTGCTATCTGGTGCTGATGCAAAGCATGGGCAAGGCGAAAAAGAGCGCCACCATTTCCAGCTCGATCGTGGTGCTGGATCTGGTTCTGAACGCGGTGTTCATCTTTGGCCTGCTGGGCATGCCCCGCATGGGGGCCGACGGTGCGGCGCTGACCACCGTGCTGTCGAAAGGGCTGGAGCTGGCCATTGTGGTGGCCGACTCCTTCCGCAAAGACAGCCTGCGCCCCTCGTTCCGGCATATGCTGCGCATCAATGTGGCCATCGAAAAGGAATTCTGGAAATACAGCTTCCACATCATGCTGGATAACATGATCTGGGGCCTTGGCATCACCATGTACTCGGTCATCATCGGCCATCTGGGCAGCGACGCCACCGCCGCCAACTCGGTGGCGGGCATCGTCAAGGATCTGACCACCTGCATCTGCCGCGGCATTGGCACCGGCGGCGGCATTATGGTTGGCAACCTGCTGGGCGCCGGCCAGCTGCAGCAGGCCAAGCGCTGGGGCGGCAAGCTGGCGCGAATGTCGATTGTGTGCGGTGTGGTCAGCGGCGGCATCATTCTGCTGATCGGCCCGCCCATCTTCTCGCTGATGCAGCTGACGGCCACTGCCCGGGGCTATCTGAACGGCATGCTGGGCATTCTGGCGGTGTACATGTTCGGCAAATCCATCTGTGTTACGGTGGTCACCGGTATTTTCAACGCCGGCGGCGACACCAAATTTGACGCCTACAGCGTGGGCGTTACCATGTGGGGTATGATCATTCCGCTGGCGGCCCTTTCGGCCTTTGTGTGGCAGCTGCCGGTGTTGGTGGTGTATTTCATCCTCAGCATGGACGAGGTGATCAAGCTGCCCTGGGTGTACCACCACTACAAAAAATACATCTGGGTCAAGGACATCACCCGGGATGACCTGTAAGCGGGAACGTGGGAAATTTCCCGGGAAACAAATAATTGCGCGATAGTTGGTGGACGCAACCGCCCCCTGCTGGTATACTGCTGGCAGAAAACAACCACAGGAGGTGGAAGAAATGGCGTTAGGTTATATGACATCCCTGCTGCTTGGCATAGGCCTTGCCGTGTACGGCACCCTGATCTATCTGGTGGTGCTGCTGGTCAGGGCGCTACGCAAGTACCTGCGCGAGGGTGGGCGCGCCCAGCCGCAGCAGGCCGAGCTGCAGCGCTCGCTGGGGCAGGCCATCAAGGCGCAGCGTACCCGCTGCAGCATGACCCAGGAATATGTGGCCGAACGGCTGGGGGTCAGCCGGCAGGCGGTAAGCAAGTGGGAAAACGGCACCAGCGACCCCAGCACCGCCAATCTGCTGGCGCTGGCAACCCTGTTTGGTATTTCGGTGGACGAATTGCTGCGCGGTGTGAATTAAAACAAACAGCGCCCTGTTCCGATGTTCGGAACAGGGCGCTTGCCGTAAAATGTTCGTCCCCAATTTCTGCCCGCCGTGATCGGCTTTTGGCAGAAGGATCGGCCCAGTAATCGAGATACAAAAACAGCGGCGCAAATTGCTTTGCGCCGCCTTTTCTTTGCCATCATTCGCGGACACTCTGTTTCTGCCTTGCAGAAACGACCCCGCGTCTGAAACGTCTTTTTGGTTCTTTTTCTTCAGAAAAAGAACACTTCCCCCGCAGCCCGCTGTTACAGCAGCTTCAGCGCCAGCCCGGCCACGCCAAAGGCCAGCAGCAGGGCCGGGTACCAGCCATACACCAGCTTGCGGCTCCAGTCGCCTTTTTTGCCGTTGTAGGCGTACAGGGCCAGCAGGCCCAGCGGCGCGGGGAAATTCAGCATGCAGGCCGCGGTGCCCCACATCATCTGCCAGACCGTGTTGTGGCGGAACTTCCACAACAGGGCCACGCACCACAGCAGCGACACGCCGCAATCGATCTTCAGCATCAGGGCCCACAGGCTGCCCATGCCCAGAATCAGCAGGGTGAACAGCAGGTTGCGGCCGCGGCTGTCGGTTTCGGCGTAGTGCTGCAGCAGCCACACTGCCGCCATGCCCAGCAGCAGACCAAACACCGGGTTGCGGGTGGCAAAATCCAGCAGCTTGCCGCTGAATGCCAGATTGTACGGGATCTCGCATACCACCGCCAGCGTGGCCACCCGGATGGCATACGCCTTGAAATCGTGGGTCTTAAACAGCCCTTCGGCCATCAGGGCGGCAAAAATGGGCACCGCGCAGTAGCTGGCAAACTGCAGGATCAGCGCCACGCTGGCCACCGTCATCATCTCGGGGCGGCTGTCCAGCACAGCCAGCAGCTCGGTGCTCGAAAGGCCGGATACGTTCAGAATGCCGTTCTGCAGAATGGCCTGACCAAAGATGCCGCTGGCGGCAAAAAATGCGCCCCACAACCGCATGCCGTCGGTGGACAGGCTGCGGTCCGGCTTGCGCATCTGATTCAGTTGAGGGTTGTACTGTGCCATGGGTGGTTCTCCTGTTCTGTGTATTGGGTCGCTGCGCCTATTGTACCACAAATCTGTGGCCAAACAAGAAACAATTGCGGTGTTGTGTCCTTTGTTTACAGGGTTAAGCCCAGCCGCTGCGCCAAAGCAGTGTAATCGGCCCCGGCAAAGGCATACAGCGCATTTGCCGGCCGGGCTGGGTCGCCGGCGGGGGAAATCTCGGTACGGAAATACACTGCCCCCGCAAGGCCCGCGGCCACGGCGCCGTCAATGTCGCAGGCGGCGTCGTTGCCTACCATCCAGGTGCGGGCCGGATCAGCCCCGGTGGAAGCCAGCGCGGCGCGGTAAAACCGGGCATCCGGCTTTTTTACCCCTTCCTCCGAGGAGATGAAACTATCATCCAGCAGCTCGTCCAGCCCCAGCAAGGTAAGCTCGGGCCGGGTGAACAGACTCTGCGCGTTGGAAACCAGCACGCAGCGGATGCCTGCCGCCCGTGCCGCGCGCAGAAATTCGGCGCAGCCGGGGTACAGCCGCAGCCGATTGGTGCTGCCGCGGCGGAACACCCAAGCCAGCCATGCGGCCGCTTGCGGGGTAGGGGCAATGCCCCGGTGCTGCAGCAGCGCAGCAAAGGCCGGGGCAAGGTCCGGCTCGGTGTGGCCGGGCTGGGCCTTGGCTGCGGCGTTCAGGGCGGCAAACTG
>JAFULE010000209.1 GCA_017483235.1 Faecalibacterium sp.
CTCACGCACATCAATGCTGGGGTACCGCAGCACAGGGTAATCGAACCGGCTGTCGTCCGCATCGGGATGTGCGGGGGTAATCACCACAGCGTGTGCATCATTCTTTTCGATCTGTGCGGCATAATTCAGTACGCAGTTTGCCACACCGTCGATCAGCGGAGGGAAAGAATCGTTCAGCAGACAGATGGTCTGCTTTTGCTGTTGGTTCATAGAGGCTCCTTTTATCGGGAAAATCAAAATGCATGATGCATTTCACGAGAATAATTGATGGGAATGTTTCAATATTTTACCATATTGCAAATCTGGCTGCAAGCGTTGTGCGCCTCATCATACTATGCTGTGTTTGCTGCAGTTATGAGGAAAAAGGAACTGGCACAGAACATCTCTTTTCTGCGCAGTTCCTTTTAAATTTTGACTTATTCAAAATGAACATCCAACCCAAACTCTGCCGGCTGAAAGCGGGGGCAGACATTGTCGGTGGAAGTGATGACCGAAGCTGCCAGCTGTGCACCGATCTCGATGGCTTCGGCAAAGGTTTTGCCATAGGTCAGGCCGATGGCTGTCCCGGCACAGAAAGCATCTCCAGCGCCGGTGGTATCCTTTACCTGCACATTGCGGGCAGGGCAGTGGCCGCAATTGCCGGTTACATCGGCATATACCGCGCCCTGTGCACCCATGGTGACCACCATGGAAGGAATTTTGGCATCCTTAACCTTTTGTGCCAGAATAGTTTGCAGTTCAGTCGGCGTTTTTTCGCTGTAATCATCGGCAAAGAACATACCGGCTTCCTGCTGGTTGCAGATAAAGCAGTCAAACCGCTGCAAAAAGTCGCGGCGCTGTACGGCAATGCTCATGTTGGAAACAAGGGCAAACCGCTTGGCGTTGTGTTTTTCGGCCAGTTCCAGAACCCGCTTTACGATCTCTTTGTCAATGTCTACTTCCAATACCACCGAATCGGCTTTTGCAAAAATTTCGTCCCCCTTTTCGTCCAGCAGGCTGACGATGGGGGTCATATCCGGGCGCTTGGAAATGGAACCGGCTACGTCGCCGTTGTGGTCAAACACTGCCAGCCATGTGCCCAAGCCATCGGGTACTGCCAGCACGTAATCGCAGTTGACCTTGTGCCGTTTCAATTTCTGCACAATGGCTTCGCCCATGGGGGTATCGTCCACAAGGCCCACAAAGGTGGGGCGAAGCTCCACGTTGGCAATATCCTCAACAACGTTGCGGGCAACGCCGCCGTGTACGTATTCAATGCGGCCAACATTGCGTCCATCGGGAATATAGAGATCCTTCGGAAAGCCCTTGATGTCCATAAAGGATGCGCCAACCACAACCATGCTCATACCATATTACCCCAATCTTCGTGTGTTATCTTCATCATACCACAAAAATCGAGGGGAAACAATCGGCTGTATTTTATATCAGTTGCTCCAACAGATGTCGCATGGCATAAAACTGACTTTGGGCGCGTGCAAGTTCGGCCTGCATCTCTTCGGCGTTTCCGCTGACGGCATATGAGATGGCAGCGCAAAGGGTGGTGTCAAGCAGGGTAAGGGTATCGCGGCGCACAAAAACAGCCAGCGTATGCTCCAGTTGACGGTATTGCTCCAGCGCAAGCTGCAGCTTGGCTGTGGCCAGCTGCATATTTTCGTTTTCGGCAGCGGTCTGCGCGGCATCGAACTGTTGCTGCAGCACAGCTTCGGTGCGGTCCATCTGCATGCGGCTGTAAATAATGCAGGCGATCATGGCAGCTGCCAGAATTACACAGTATACAAGCCGTTTCATTCATGCCCCTCCTGTTGCGGAACGCGCACCAGATAGCATTCGTCGGTATCGTTGCCCAAAAATGCGATTACATCGCAAAGAGGGGTGACCCGGTCGGTCAGCTGTTTGCGCAGCCAGTCTTCGCTTTTGCCGCACCATTGCAGGTTTTGCCGGTTGACCTTGCCTTCGAGAACAAAAGGCACAAAAGCTTTGGTGGAAGCGGCAGACAGCGAAAGATTTTGCAGAGTTACCGTTTCCTCCTCCGGTTTTTTTGCCACGCTCAGGCTGCCGTTGGTTTCAATGATTGCGCAGGACACCTGCCGCGGGTCAAAGATGTCCTTGGCGCGCAGCGCGCTTAGCAGGTCAGGGGTGGATACCCGAAGTTTTTTCAGTGTATTCAGATCGATCTGCCCATCGCGGATGACTGTTTTCGGCTGCCCCTGCACCAGCAGCGCAAACCGTCGGCTTTTCAGGCTGATGGCCGAACTGATCAGCTCGATGCCGGTGATGAGAAACAATGGCAGCAGACTATAGGTGATAGGCACGTCGATGGACTCGATGGAGATGGAGGCAAGGTTCGAGATCAGAATGGTCGAAACCAACTCGCCGGGCTGAAGTTCACCCAACTGCCGTTTGCCCATGATCCGCATCGAAAACAAAACACTCAGATAGATTACAACGGTGCGCAGCACCAGAACACTCATTTCTTACCCCTCCCGGCATGAAGTGCGGCGGCCCGGTTCATACTCAAAAGGATGAAAGGGGCGAGCACGGATGAAACAACCACTGTACACACAGCTTTCTGAAAACCTTGCGGCGTTCAAAGCCATGTTTGGAACCTCGACTGATTTTTATACACGACAGATCAGGATTTGCGGTAAAGACGGGGCTATTCTGATGTTTGAAGGGCTTGGTAGTCTGAATACTCTGTGGAACATCTTTTTGGAAGCGGTAGCCCGAAACATCCCATTTGGCGGCGAAGATGTGTCGGCACTCAGCGGCGAGCAGATCGTGCAGCAGCTGCTGTATGCATCCGATCTGCCGTCGGACAACACTCCGGTAGAGGATTTTGAGATGGCAGTCACCAAGCTGACTGCCGGTATGGCCCTTATTCTGGTGGATGGAAGCTGTAAAGCAATCGCACTTTCAGTGCAGGACATGAAGTTTCGTTCGGTGGATACACCGGCATCCGAGGGGAATCTGCGTGGCTCACGGGAAGGATTTTGTGATCTGTTGCGCATCAATGTCACATTGCTGCGGCGAATGATCCGCACCACAGGCCTTGTAATCGAGATCCGGCAATCACCATCACAAAACAAGGCAGAATATGCATTGTGCTACGACAAAACCAAAGCACCGCCCGACATGGTAGACCAGATCAAGGCAGCACTGCAGCAGGCGCAGCCGGCCTTTTTGCTGGATTCCAGTTATTACTCCCCGTGGCTTTCGCCTGCAAAACAGAGGTTGTTCACGCCGGTAGGGTATACCGAGCGGCCGGCAGTGGCATCGGCAAAAATATGTGAAGGTAAGGTAGTGGTGCTGGTCAACGGCAGCCCCAGCGCCATGATCTTGCCGTATTTGTTCGCCGAAAATTTTGATTGTCTGGACGATTACGGCGGCACTGCTTACTTTGCTTCTTTTATCCGGCTGCTGAAATATCTATCCTTTTATCTCACGGTGTTTTTACCGGGGATGTTTGTTGCGGCTGCCGTGTATACGCCCGAATTGATCCCACCGGCTATTTTGTATAAGGTAGCCGCTGCAGAAAAAGCCACACCACTGCCGTTGTTTGCCGAAATGCTTCTGGTGATCGCCCTGCTTGAAATGATTCGGGAAGCCGGGCTGCGAATGCCTCAATCACTGGGGCATTCGGTCAGCCTGGTAGCGGCGTTGATCATCGGTGATGCGGCCATCAGCACCGGTATTCTCAGCACACCCTGTATTATTGTGGCCTCGGTTACCTCCATTGCCATGTTTCTGACTCCGTCTCTGTACGAGCCGGCCACCATTCTTCGCATGTTGTTTTTACTGGCCGGTGGGCTTGCCGGGCCGGCAGGAATTGCTTTTGGGGTGGTTGCCTTGGTGTTGCATCTGTCACAGCTGCAACTTTATGGGGTCTATTACACAGCCGAGGTGCTGCCTTTTTCCCGCATGGCTTTTCGAGATGGAGTGATCCGCCGTAATTACCGCAGGCTGTCGCGTCAACCTTATACCATCAAGGAGGATCGCCATGAATCATAAAGAAGGGCTTCGTGCCGGAACATTGGTGGCCTCCTTTTTGAGTCAAAGCGTTTTTTATGGCATGCAATATCCGCAGAACTGCAACGCGCGCAGCTTTTGTATTGCGGGATTGCTGACTGCCGCCGGGTACTCGATATTGATTTTTCTTTTTGGATGCCTGCCGATGTCATACAACAAGATCCTACGATGGAGCTTGCATTTGTACGCGGCTGTTGCAGCGGGCATTACAGTGTGTCAGGCACTGGCATTACCGGGACAGACGTTTTCCGGGTCGGCCGGCTGGCTGCTTTTGTTTTTTGTAGTGATGCTATTGCAGCGCCCCAGCGCAAAGGCACTGAACAGCACCGGATGGGTGCTGCGCTGGTTTGCTGCAGGGGCAGTGATACTGCTGGTGGTCGGGGTATATGACCAACTGGAATGGCGCAGGCTTTCTTTTGCGTTGCCGCTGCCGCTTTGGCTGCCGCTCTGTTTTTATCCTGAATATCTTGCGGCTGCAATGATGCAATCTGCCCTGCAGCAGAAAAGGTTCTGCCTGCTGCCCTTTGCCGATTGTGCCGTTCGCAGCCTGTTTGTGCTGCTGACTGAACTGGTGTTTGGTACGGCACTGGCGGATCAGCTTGCTCACGGAGAACTATTACGGGTGTGGGGGCTGGGGATTTTTTCCCGCTTTGATTCGTTTCTGCTGCTTGTCTGGCTGATGCTTGCCCTGCTGCGGGTTATGGTTCTGGCGTATCTTGCCCGCGACGGGATCAAGGAAAGGAGTGTGACATGAGAAAACAACAGCTATCCGGTTTGATTTTGGCCGCAGTGCTTTTGCTTGTTTTACTGACCTCGTTTCGTCAGCAGCGTCTGGCGCAAAAAAGCTTTGTGCGTGCTGTGCTGGTGCAAAAAACAAGTGCAGGCTACGCCGTTGGATTGATGTTTCAGGATGTGGCAGCCTCGGCCGATGCATCAAAGGCAGGGGAGCAGCTTGCTTTGTGTACCGGGCAGGGTGAAAGCCTTGCTGCCGCTTTCATAAACGCAGAAACTCATCTGCCGGAACAGTCCGACTACAAGTTATGCGAATACACTGTGGTGTGCCCGAATACAGAGTTTACCGCCTTGCGGGAATATCAGCAGTTTTTGATGCAAAACAGCACACAGGGTCGGCTTTCGTCCTGTGTATATGCCTGTGATCAGCCGCTGGATATACTTTCCGATGCTGCCGAAAAAGAAGAGAATTTTGTTCCCGAATGGCTCGAACTTCTCGGTCGGAACCGGCAGCGTTGTCAGCGATTGTATGATGCAATGGGGAAAGGTGTTCTGGCATTGCCGCTGATCCGGGTGGAAGACGATATGCCGGTAAGCCAATGTGAACGATCGATTCTAACAGACTCTGAAGGTCTGCGGCTTATACTGGACGAGAGTTCCGCGCAAATTGTGACGCTGCTGCAGCAAAAGTCGGATCAGGCGCGTTTTTTGTTGAGGGAAACGCCGCTGGTACTGCGTGGCATCGCGGCAGATTATTCTTTGGTCGGGCAGGGGAGAGTGCAGATTCGAATACAGGCTAAAGTCGATACCGACACACCTGCAGCGGCTGCGCAGCTGCAGGTTATAGGAAACGAATTGCTTGACGTGGTTGGAAGCCCTCTGATCCGGCTGCTGCAGCTGGATGCCGTTGCACGGATGGCCGGCAGCACTGTACCGGTAACACAGGCGGAACTCTGCTTGGTTCTGCAATAAAAAAGGCTTCCGAAAGCAATCTGCTTTCGGAAGCCTTTTTTAGCGTTTTACAGGGTCAAAGGTGACCACAATACGGGTGCCCTCGTTTACTTCGCTTTCCAGCGCAATGTCTGCGTGATGCAGTAAGGCAATGTGTTTTACGATGGCCAGCCCAAGGCCGGTGCCGCCGGTGGATTTGCTGCGGCTTTTGTCTACACGATAAAATCGTTCAAAAATATGCGGCTGAGCTTCTTTTGGAATGCCCAGGCCGTTATCACGAACCATGATATAGGGCTTTCCCCATGCGTTTTTACCGGTAATAAGGTCAACACGGCCGCCGGGCCGATTGTATCGGATGGCATTGTCACACAGATTCTGGCACAGTTCGGCCAGCATCTGGCGGTCACCCTGTACCATAGCAGTGTCGCATTCAGTATGCAGCACCACATAAGCATTGCGTGCGTTGATGTGCAGACGCTCGGCACAGTTTTTGGCGATTTGCGCCAGATCCAGCAGCTCGAAATCCGGTGCGCGCTGCGTTGTACCCTGCAGGTTATCCAGTTTTGAAAGGGCCAGAATATCGTTGACCAGTGTGATCATGCGGGCCGCTTCGCTGTGGATGCGGTTGGCAAAGCCGGGCACATCCTCGGGTTTTGCAAGCCCGGAAGAGATCAATTCGGCATAACCGGAAATGCTGGTCAGCGGCGTTTTCAGTTCGTGGCTGACATTGGCGGTAAATTCCTGCCGCAGTTTATCGTTGTTTTCCCTCAGAATGCGGTCGGAATGAATGGCCAATGCCATGGGGGTCAGTTCATTGTAGGGGTTATTCTCCTGAATGGTGTTCAGATTAGCAGACATCTGAATGATCGGCTGCACCAGAGTATCGGTCTGCCACCAGCTGAGTGCACCAGACAAAAGCAGAAACAAAACGCAGAAAACCGCAATGGCCGGTATCGCCTCGTAATACATGGCACGGATGCTTTCGGCTTCCTGCGCGGCACGCAGAACATTGCCATCGTCAAGACGAATGGCATAGTAATAGGTGTGGTACCCCACCGTTTTCGACTGTCGCTCATCCTTGCCGGTTCCGTGCTCCAGCGCCTGCTGAATTTCGGGGCGGGTAAGATGGTTATCACTGTTCACAGCGGAGGTGTCATAAACCACCGTACCATCCGGCTGTACAAGGGTCAGCCGCAGCCCGGCATTATGTAAAAGTGCCGCAGGTTCTGTGTCGGATGTTTCTTCGTATCGCTCGGCAATCGTATAAACAGTCTGTTCCAGCGTGTTCCACATCTGCCGGGAATAGGCCCGATGCAGCACAGCAATGCAAACCGCGGCCGAGAGCACCAAGCCCAGCACTCCCATCAGAAAAAGCCTCAGATGCAGTTTATAACGCATGCTGCCCGGATGTTTCATACATGTTCCTCCACGGGAAGTGCCAGGCGATAGCCTGCCTTGCGTACCGTTTGTATGTATCCGGCCGCCGTGCCGAGTTTCTGGCGCAGGGTACGGATGTGCATATCAATGGTGCGGCTTTCCACCGCGATATCGGTACCCCATACGCTGTGCATGATTTGGTCGCGGCTGACCACAAGGCCCTTGTATTCCAGCAAAAGCTTCAAAAGGTGATATTCTTTATAGGTAAGCTCCACCTCGTGGCCTTCCACGGTCACGCGATGGCGGGCGTGGTCCAGCTGAATGGTTTCAAAGCAGAGAATACCGCTTGGGTTTTCGGGCGCAGCGCGCCGCAAAGCCGCCTTTACCCGGCTGGTGAATTCCAGAATGCCAAAAGGCTTTGCCAGATAATCGTCGGCGCCGTAATCCAGCCCCTTTACCGTATCCAGCTCGCTGTCTTTGGCAGTTACCATCAACACCGGCAGCCGGCGAAAGGCGCTGCTGGCCCGCAGCTTTTTCAGAATTGCAAAGCCGTCTTCGCCGGGCAGCATCACATCCAGAATTACCAGCTCAGGTGTTTGATTCTGCAGGGCAGCCCAAAAACCTTCCGACGAATCAAAACCGGCAACCTGAAAGCCACTGCTTTGTAAGGTGTACTGCTCCAATTCGCGGATCGCTGCATCGTCCTCTACAATGAAGATCATTCGTTGGTTCCTTCTTCCTTGGTTTCGGCAAACAGATAACGAGCACGGTATTTTTCGTACCGCTGGCTGAACTTTTCGTTGCCGTCCTTCAACTCGTTCAGGTAGGCGTGGGTATCGAAGCTGTTGCGTTCCACCTCAATCATTGCCACTGCAATGTTCGAGCAATGGTCGGCAATGCGCTCGTAGCTGGTCAGCAGATCATCCAGCACAAAGCCGTATTCAATGGTGCACTGACCGCTTTGCAGACGGGCGATGTGGCGCAGCTTGATCTCGCGTACCAGCCCGTCGATTACCTCTTCCAGCGGCTCTACCTTGCCGGCCAGATACAGGTCTTTCTTTTCAAAGCAGTCAATGGTGCGCCCTACAATATCCTGTACAGCGCCTTCCAGGACACCCAGCTCATCCAGCGCAGCATCCGAGAACGCGACACCCTTTTCCCGGATGGTGCGGGCTGTTTCGGCGATGTTGTCAGCATAGTCGCCAATTCGTTCGAAATCACTGATGGCGTGCAGCAGGGTGTTTACAACGTGGTTGTCCTCCCGGGTCAGTTCGTGCTGCGAAAGCTGAACCAGATAGGTGCCCAGCATATCTTCATGCTGGTCAATCATGGTTTCGGCGCGGGCTACCTTCTGAGCCAGTGCCTCGTCCCAGCCGTGGGTCAGGCTCATGGCCTGCAGCAGGTTCATCCGCACGATCTCGGCCATATCACCGGCGGTGATAAACGCACGATCCACCGCAACAGCAGGAACTTCCATCAGACGTACATCCAGCAGCGAGAACTGTTCTTCTTCCTGCTGGGGGTCTTCGGGCAGGGTCAGATAGGCCAGCTTTTCCAGCACAGTGTTAAAAGGCAGCAGGATCAGGGTGGTGGTCAGGTTAAAGGTGGTGTGAACAATGGCGATGTTCACCGAAGAAACCGCCTCAGTGATAAAATCAAAATGCAAAAATGCATTCAGGGTATAGAAACCGGTCAGGAAAATGATCACACCGATGATATTGAAGTACAGGTGCACAAAGGAAGCGCGGCGTGCATTTTTATTGGTGCCGATGGAAGAGATCATCGCAGTAATACAGGTGCCGATGTTCTGGCCCATGATAATGGGAATGGCACTGCCAAAGGTGATGGCGCCGGTGGCGCTGAGTGCCTGCAGAATGCCCACACTGGCCGAAGAACTCTGGATAATGCCGGTCAGGATCGCACCGGCCAGAACGCCCAGAATGGGGTTCTGGAACTTAATGAAAATGCTGGTAAACCACTGGGCATCCTTCAGGGGTTCGACCGCAGCAGACATGGTTTCCATGCCGGACATCAAAACCGCAAAGCCAATCAGAATGGTGCCGACACCTTTTTTGCGCTCGCTTTTCGTAAACATATACAGGATAATGCCGATAAAAGCAAGCAGGGGACTGAAATTGGACGGCTTGAGCAGTTGTACCAGCATACTGCTGCCATCAATGGCGGACATGCTCAGCAGCCAGGCGGTCACGGTAGTGCCTACATTGGCACCCATAATAATGCCAATGGCCTGATGCAGCTTCATGATACCACTGTTGACAAAGCCAACCACCATAACAGTGGTGGCCGACGAACTTTGGATGATCGCAGTGACCAGCAGGCCCAGACCAAAGCCTTTGAGGGGGGTGTCGGTCATTTTGCTCAGGATGCGTTCCAGATCGCCGCCAGCCTGTTTTTCCAGTGCTTTTCCCATAATATCCATACCGAACAGGAACAGCGCCAGACCACCCAGCAGCGAAAACACATTGAAGATGCTCATGGATTGGTTCTCCTCTAATTGCAGATTTGAAATGAAAACACACGTATTTTACGTTGTCTTCAGTATACCGGGCCTTGTGTAAAATCCACGACCCGGCAAATGTAAAATCTATGTAAAATGCCCCTTTGGCGCATTGCATTTGCCAAAGGGTTCATCCTATAATAGAAATACAGTTCTATTTTCTTATCAAATCAGCAGGAGCTTACCATGCAGATCACTTACAATGATATTAAAAATTCGGCGGAAATCAATACCTATATCCGCTGTGCCGACCGTTCTTTAACGGCCCTTGGCTATACCGAACATTCCTTTGCCCATGTAACCAAAACAGCCGAGTTTGCCAGCAATCTTCTGCTGCGGCTGGGCTATTCCGAACGCGAGGCCGAACTGGCACGCATTGCGGGGTACATGCACGACATCGGCAATGTGGTCAATCGGGTGGATCACGCCCAAAGCGGTGCGGTCATGGCATTTCGAATTCTGGATAAAATGGGGATGGATCCCGAGGATACCGCTGCGGTGGTAACGGCCATCGGCAACCATGACGAGGCCACGGCATTTCCGGTCAACGCCATTGCGGCGGCAGTGATTCTGGGTGACAAAACCGATGTGCGCCGCAGCCGGGTGCGCAATGCGGATCTGCAGGGCTTTGATATCCACGACCGGGTGAATTATGCGGTTGAAGAAAGCCATGTGGATCTGGATATTGAGCAGATGCTTTTGACCAGTGAGCTGTCCATTGATACCAGTATCTGCGCAGTGATGGATTACTTCGAGATCTTTTTGCAGCGTATGCTGCTGTGCCGCAAGGCGGCTGCCTTTTTTGGGCTGACCTTCCGCCTTGTGATCAATGGCCAGACCCTGTTGTAAATCATCGGAACGGATGCGCGCGGCTGGGTGCCGCGCGCTTTTCTTTTTGGGAATATTCTTGTCTTGTGGGCCGGTCTATATTATAATAAACTTAGCTTAATATGCTTATATGGGAGGAACTGCACCATGGCTGACTATTCTGTATCTTTGAAGAAACTGATCGATCAAACCGGTATGGAAGTGACCTATGCCCCCGACGATTTGCAGAAATGCATCGTAAAGAGTGCCGAAGTAAACCGCCCCGGCTTGTTCCTGGCCGGCTATTACGAATATTTTGATGCCACCCGCATTCAGATTCTGGGCTTAGCCGAGATGAATTTCCTGTCGGAGCAATCAACGGCGATCCGACGCACTGCCTTGGAGAAATTGTTCAGTCAAAAGCCTTCCGCGGTGATCATTTCCCGCAGCCAGGAACTGCTGCCGTTCCCCGAGATGATCGAATTTGCAAAGAAATACAAGGTTCCGCTGCTTCGCTCGACCGAAATGACCTCCACCTTACTGTCCAATCTCATCGGGATTCTGAACACCGAACTGGCCCCTCGTGTGACCCGCCACGGTGTTCTGGTTGAGGTATACGGCGAAGGTATTCTGATCTATGGCGACAGCGGCATCGGTAAAAGCGAAACCGCCATCGAACTGGTCAAGCGCGGACATCGCCTTGTGGCCGATGACGCTGTGGAACTGCGCAAGGTGTCCAACCGTTCCATCGTAGGCCGTGCCCCCGAAAACATCCGTCATTTTATTGAACTGCGCGGCATTGGCATTATCAACGTAGCCCGTGTATACGGTGTTGGTGCGGTAAAGGTAAGCGAAAAAATCGATCTGGTCGTTCAGCTGGAGCACTGGGATCAGAGCAAAAACTATCAGCGCACCGGCCTTGAAACCGAAACCACCGAGATCCTCGGCGTAAAGATTCCCTGCACGGCCATTCCGGTCATGCCCGGGCGCAATCTTGCCGTAATTCTTGAGACCGCTGCGATCAACAACCGTCAGAAAAAGATGGGCTACAACGCAGCACAGGAACTGCTGGAACGTCTGGGCCTGGAAGGCAATCCGGACCTTCCCATGTAAGGAGAGTAACAGGTTATGTCCCATATTCAAATGCTGAAAGCTGCTCTTGTACAGCACGGCATTCCCTTTAAAGAAAACGAGCCGCTGGCTGCCCACTGCACCTTTAAAATCGGTGGCCCTGCGCGTATTTTTCTGCAGCCAAAAGACAGCGATCAGCTCTGTAATGCAATTTCGCTTTGCAGAGAAAACGAGGTGCGCTACTATCTTTTGGGCAACGGCAGCAATCTTTTGTTTGCCGATGGCGGCTATTCCGGTGCGGTCATCGACCTGACTGCTGCTGGTAACGAGATCGAACTGCTGGATGATGGCGTCATCCGTGCCGGTGCAGGCGCGTCCCTTTCCCGGGTGTGTCTGCTGGCGTTGGATGCCGGGCTTACCGGCATGGAATTCGCCTATGGTATTCCCGGTACGGTGGGCGGCGCCGTGTATATGAATGCCGGTGCCTACGGCGGCGAGATCAAGGATGTGCTGACTCAGGTGGAAGTGCTTACCGCCGACGGCAGGGTGGTGCTTCGGGCGGCATCCGAATTGAACCTGAGCTATCGGCACAGCATTTTTGAAGAAAACGAAGAGTGCATCCTGCGGGCATGGTTCCGTCTTGTACCCGGGGAGAAAGAGGCCATCTGCGCCAAAATGGAGGATCTGATGGGCCGCCGCCGCGACAAACAGCCGCTGGATAAACCCAGTGCCGGCAGCACCTTCAAGCGACCGGCCGGTGCCTTTGCCGGTGCCCTGATCGACCAGTGCGGGCTGCGCGGCATGCAGGTAGGCGGCGCCGCTGTGAGCGAAAAGCACTGCGGGTTTGTGGTCAATCTGGGCGGTGCCAGCTGTGCCGATGTACTGGAGCTGTGCCGTCAGGTCAGTGAGATCGTGTTTGAAAAAACCGGCTATCGTCTGGAAAAAGAGGTTCGGGTTGTCGAGTGATCCGCGCGCGGCGGGGGAGTAATGATACAATGGAGCTTTTAATCGTCAGCGGTCTTTCCGGTGCAGGCAAATCGGTTGCCATGAATGCACTGGAGGATATCGGCTATTTCTGCATCGATAACATTCCCGCCGGGCTGCTGCCCCGGTTTGTTCAGTTTTCCGAAGCGGGCGAAAACATGCTGAAGGACGTGGCCATTGCTATGGATATCCGCGGCGCACGTACCTCCGATGAGATCAAGCAGGCGCTGGCTGAGCTGGATGAGATGAAGGTAAAATATCGCATCCTGTTTCTGGACGCTTCGGATGAAGTGCTGGAACGCCGATACAAAGAGACGCGTCGTCGTCACCCCATGAGCATTGCACTGGGCCTTTCCACCACCGAGGCGCTTCAGAAGGAACGCGAGATCCTGCAGCCTCTGCAGCGTCGTGCGGCCTATCAGGTGGATACATCCCTGTTTTCCACCGCGCAGAACAAGGAACGCATCTGCGATCTGTTTTTGCAGCGCGGCGGTGCCAGAGATGCCATGGTGCTTACCGTGATGTCCTTCGGCTTTAAATTTGGTCTGCCCAAAGAAGCCGACCTTGTGTTTGATGTGCGCTGTTTGCCCAATCCCTTCTATGTACCGGAACTCAAGCATAAAACCGGTCTGGACCAGGAAGTGATGGATTATGTGCTCAGCTTTGAAGACGCCCAGCAGCTGCTGCACCACATTCAGTCTTTGCTGAAATGCAGCCTGCCCTTGTATGTAAAGGAAGGCAAAAGCTCGCTGACCATCGCTGTAGGCTGTACCGGAGGGAAACATCGTTCCATCACCTTTGCCCGCATGATCGGCGAATACTGCAAAACCCTGGGCTATAACCCCAGCATCCTGCACCGCGACGCTCAGCGGAAGTGAAAGAAAAAGGAGACAGCTTTACTTTGAGCTTTTCATCCGAAACAAAAATAGAAATTGCGCAGCGCCGTTTTGGCAAAGAGTGCTGCCTGCGGGCAGCGGCCTACGGCGTTGCCTGTTTTGCGCGCTATTTTGACAGCCGCGGTATCGTGGTGCAAACCGAACTGGAAGAGGTTGCAGCCTATGCCCGCCGCATTTTTAAGGTGTGCGGTGTTCTGGGCACCATTGTGGAAAAGCCCCGCCCAAACGGCATAATGTACGAATTTGCGGTGAAAGATGAATGTGAAGTAGAAAAACTTCACGCATTGTTTGGCACCACCGGGCGGGAAGTGAACCTGCAGATCGATCCGCAGCTGCTGAAGTGCAGCAGTTGTGTGTCGGCTTTTGTAGGGTCGGCCTTTTTGTGCAGCGGCACCATTGCCGATCCGCACAAGGGCTACAGCTTCGAGATCTTATCACCGCGGCTGAATCTTTCCAAAGATTTGGAAGCGCTGCTGGCCGAACACGAGTTTGCCCCCAGCCGTACCCGGCGCAAAGGGGTTTATGTGGTTTACGTAAAGGCCAGCGGGCATGTGGAAGACCTTCTTACCTTTATTGGGGCATTCACTTCCAGCATGAAGGTTATGGACGAAAAAGCTGTGCGTGCGGTACGCAACCAGCTGAACCGACTGACCAACTGCGAAACCAATAATATGAAAAAACGCATCGATACCAACATGGCCTATATCAAGGCCATCCGGTACCTGGAGCAGCAAGATGCATTGGAAGCACTGAGCGAACCGTTGCGTCAGGCCGCACGACTGCGCTGCGAATATCCCGATGCATCTCTGGCAGAGCTTGCCGAAAAATTCGACCCGCCCATCAGCAAGCCCGGCCTTGCCCATCGACTGAAAAAGCTGGAAACGATTGCCGCGGATCTGCAAAAACGCACCACTCACACAGAGGATGGCGAAAACAATGACTGAACAGCAAAGAAACTTTACACATTTGCACGTGCATACCGAATACAGCCTGCTGGACGGTGCCTGCCGCATCGATAAGATGATGGAACGGGTAAAAGAGTGCGGCCAGCATGCCATTGCCATTACCGACCATGGTGTGATGTACGGTTGTGTGCAGTTTTTCAAAGCAGCCGAAAAGGCAGGGGTAAAGCCGATCATCGGCTGCGAAGTGTATGTTGCCACCCGCACCCGTTTCGATAAAGTGAATAAGATCGATGGCAGCAATCATCTGGTGCTGCTGTGTAAAAACGAAACCGGTTACCAGAACCTGCTCAAACTGGTGTCCAAGGCGTTTATCGAAGGCTTTTATTCCAAGCCTCGTGTGGATAAAGAGCTGCTGCAGCAGTATCACGAGGGGCTGGTCTGTCTTTCCGCCTGTCTTGCGGGCGAGGTACCGCAGGCTATCCTTTCGGGCGATTATGAGCGCGCCAAGCAGGCGGCTTTGTGGTACAACGATCTGTTCGGACAGGGGAATTATTACATCGAGCTGCAGGACCATGGCCTGGAAGAGGATGAGGTGGTGCTGCCGCAGCTGATCAAGCTGAGCCGCGAGACCGGTATTCCCTTGGCGGCCACCAACGATGCTCATTACATCCGCAAGGACGATGCCAAGATGCAGAGCATCCTGCTGTGCATCCAGACCGGAAAAACCATAGCAGACGCGGATAAGATGGAGTTCCAGACCGATGAATTTTATCTGAAATCCACCGAAGAGATGTACGATCTCTTTGCTATGGTTCCAGAAGCCTGCGAAAACACCAATAAAATCGCCGAAATGTGTAACTTCCGGTTCGATTTCGGCCATACCAAGCTGCCGTATTTTAAGGCTCCTGATGGCATGACCAATCAGGAATACTTTGAAAAGCTGTGCTGGGACGGCCTTGTTCGCCGTTATGGCGTCGATGTGCCGCAGGCCAACAAGGACCGGCTTGCCTATGAGATCGGTGTGATCGAAAAAATGGGGTATACTAACTACTACCTCATTGTTTACGACTATATCAACTATGCCAAAAGTAAAGATATCCCGGTCGGCCCCGGTCGTGGCTCGGGTGCGGGTAGTATTGCAGCGTATTGCGTGGGCATCACCGACATTGACCCCATCCGCTATAATCTGATTTTCGAACGGTTCCTGAACCCCGAGCGTGTCAGCATGCCGGACTTTGACGTAGACTTCTGCTACGAACGCCGGCAGGAGGTCATCGACTACGTCAACCGCAAATACGGTGCGGATCATGTGGCGCAGATCGTCACCTTCGGTACCATGGCAGCCCGTAACGCCATCCGCGATGTGGGCCGTGTGATGGGCATCCCGTACCAGAACGTGGACGTGGTGGCAAAGCTGGTGCCCATGGAACTGAAAATGACCCTGAACCGGGCGCTGGAAGTTTCGTCCGAACTGAAAAAGATGTACGAGGCCGACCCGCAGATCCGGGAGCTGATCGATACTGCCATCAAGGTGGAAGGTATGCCCCGGCAC
>JAFULE010000210.1 GCA_017483235.1 Faecalibacterium sp.
CTGGCAAGCGAAACTTGTCGCTGCCATGCCTACTCGTTCGCCCCTTCAAGCCGGCTGTTCACCCATTCTTTGCCCAGATGGTACAGTACACTCATGGCCGGAATGCCCAGCACCAGCCCAGCCACACCAAATAATCCCCCACCCAGAATCACTGCAGTCAGCACCCACAGCGGCGGCAAGCCCACACGGCTGCCCACCACCCGCGGATAAATCAGATTGTTTTCCAGCTGCTGCAGGCACAAAAACAACACCACAAACCACCCCGCCTGCTGCATACTGTAGGGCAGAATGAGTGCAATGCCCACTGCACAACCCACAAAACTGCCAAATACCGGAACCAGCGCCGTTACCCCGATCACTGCCGCAATAGGCAGTACATTGGGCATACGGCAAACAAACAGCGTCAGCACAAACAGCCCGGCCAGAATGGCCGCCTCGATACACTGCCCCGCAATAAACCGGGAGAACACCGTCACCGCCCGCCGACCCAAGGCAGCAGCCTGCTGCGCTGATTGCCGCCCAGCTATCGCCTGCAGCAAGCGGAACATTCTGCGGGCCAGCCCCTCTTTGTCGGCCAGCAAATACACCGCCAATACCAGCGCTGCCAACAGATTGCCCAGATGAGCCGCCGCATTTACTGCAGCCCCCATGCCTGCCTGCATCAGACTGACCAGCGCGTTTTCGGCCCCCTGCACAGTACGTTCAAGCTGCACAGTTCCCACAAGCCGGGGCACCGCTGCTGTCAGCTGCACCACAGCTACTGCAAGCTGGGGCAGCAGCAGCCACACACCCAATGCCAATGCACCGACAAGCGCTGCCAGAACAACGATCAGTGCCACACCCCGCCGCCGGCGCAGCGGCAGCCGGGCCAGCCGCCGTTCCACTGCACAAAGCGGTACATTCAAAAACAACGCCAGTGCGCCGCCCCACAAAAACGGGAGCAGTGCGTCAAACAGCCTGCCAAGCATAAAAAAGCCCCCCGGCACAGTGTATGCCGGGAGGCTTTTGGCTATTCCTTTTTAACTGATCACTCGATCAGGCCGTTGAGCAGGGCGATGCACTTGCGGCTGTGCAGCTTGCGGATGGCCTTGGCCTCGATCTGACGCACACGCTCACGGGTAACACCGAAGTCACGGCCCACCTCTTCCAACGTGCGGGGGCGGCCGTCGTCCAGACCAAAGCGCAGGCGAATGACCTTTTCCTCACGGGGAGTCAGGCTCTTGAGGGCCAGATTGATCTGCTGGGCCACCATGGCGCGATCGGCTGCTTTGCCGGGGGCTTCGGCAGTTTCGTCGGCTACAAAATCACCCAGCGAGGAATCTTCTTCCTCACCTACCGGGCTTTCCAGACTGGCAGGCTCCTGCGCCATGCGCTGGATCTCACGCACACGCTCCACCGTCATATCCAGTGCTTCGGCCAATTCTTCGGCGGTGGGTTCATGGCCTTTCTGGTATACCAGCTGGCTGCTGGTCTGGCGCATACGATTGATGGTTTCAACCATGTGCACCGGAATGCGGATGGTGCGGGCCTGATCCGCAATGGCGCGGGTGATGGCCTGACGGATCCACCAGGTTGCGTAGGTAGAGAAACGGAAGCCACGGTCGCAGTCAAACTTTTCGGCCGCCTTGATCAGGCCGATGTTGCCCTCCTGAATCAGATCGAGGAAGGCCAGATTGTGGCCCACATGCTTTTTGGCAATGGACACCACCAGACGCAGGTTTGCTTCGGACAGGCTGCGGCGGGCGGCCAGACCGTCGGCACGCACCTTGAGCAGTTCGGCGCGGCGCTCTTCGGGCAGGGGGCCGTTCTTCAGCTCTTCCAGAATTGCGTTGGTCTTGGCGGCTTTCTTATCGTCGCCCTTGCCGGCCTTCGTCTCGTCCTCGTCGCCATCCTTATCGGCCTTGCCATCTTCGGCATAGCTGTCGTAATCATAGCTTTTGCTGCTGTCCTCTTCAAACGAGAAGCGCTGGCCGTTCTTTTTGATGTAATCGGGGCTGCCGTACTTTTTGCGGTCGGCAAACAACAGGTAAGCAGCGTCGGCACCGGCGTTGATGCGGCGGGACAGGGCAATCTCCTGCTCCGCACTCAGCAGAGGGATCTGGCCGATCTGCTTGAGGTAGTTCTTGACAGGGTCGTCCAGCAGTTCGTCCATGGCAGCCTTGGCATCGGCAGCACTTTCCTCGCTGATCTCCTTTTCCATATCCCGCTCTTCTGCGCGGGCTACGGGCTCGGCCTGTTCCACATGCTCGATATCGGCCAACACCGCTTCGACTTCGGCGGTACCGGCATCGCGCACCTCAATATCCTTTTCATCCAGCTGAGAATAGATGCCGTCCGGTTCCATACCACTTTCCGCAATCAGGGTATTGATCTCGGTCACGGTAACAAAGCCGTCGCGGGCGCCTTTTTTCAGCAGTTCTTTCAAGGTCATGCTCATATTTATCTTCTCCTTTTGCCTGCCAAAACACGGGGTTTAAGCATAACTGGGCATTTTAGTATTATACACCAACAAAAGCGATCTGTCACGCTTTTTTTCGCCAAAAAGCGATTTTTTTATCCCATGCCGCTGTTTTTGCCTGTTTCCCCTGCTATCCGGCAGCAAATTGTCAGGTAATAAGGCCGCCGTTCACTCCAAACACCTGCCCGGTGATGAAGCCCGCCTGCTCGCCGGCAAGATACAGCAGAAGATCGGCCACCTCGGCGGGGCGGCCCAGCCGGCCCACCGGGGTTTCCTCGGCAAGAGCTGCCTTGTCATCGGCAGAAAAACCAGCCATCATGTCGGTGTCGATCACACCGGGGGCCACACAGTTTACCGTAGTGCCGCTGGGGCCTTCCTCCTTGGCAAGAGCTTTAGTAAAGCCGATCAGGCCGGCCTTGGCAGCGGAATAGTGCACTTCACAGCTGCCGCCGGTCTGGCCCCACATGCTGCTGACCGTTAAAACACGGCCCCACTTGCGGCGGATCATGCCGGGCAGCGCCACCCTGCACAGATTGAACGCACCGGTCAGGTTTACATCCAGCATTCGCTGCCATTCGGCGGGGGTGATGTCGGTAAACAGCTTTTGCTGGGCTATGCCCGCGTTGCACACCAGCACATCCACCTGCCCGAAATTCTTTTCCACCAAACGAAAAGCTGCCTCGCATTCTTCGTAGCTGGCCACATCGCAGCACACAGCGGCGCAGTCGCTGCCCAACTGGTTGACCAGTGCGCGGGCTGCTGCCTCGTTTTTGTGGTACAGAATGGCTGTGTTGTAGCCCGCCTGCCAGAACGCGCGGGCAGCCGCCGCGCCAATGCCCCGGTCACCGCCCGAGATCAGCACTGTGCGGCCGCAGCGCACCCGCCCCACGGCGGGCTGCTGAACAGCGGGCAGTTGGGGCTGCTGTTCCGCTTCGCGCTGTTCCATCGGCTGTTCTTCGGGCTGTTGGGCAGCCACTTCTTCCGGCGGCGCAGGCTCATCCAGCGCGATATCATAAGCAAAGGGCGCAGCCTCGCCCAGCGGGACATCGTAGGCAAAAGGCTTGGCCGGTGTGTCATCCAACGGGATATCAAACCCAAAGGTCTGATCCGGCTTGACCGGCCATTCGTGAGTGGGAAGCTTTTCAACAGGCGGCTGGAACCCAAAAGTGGTGCCGCCCTCTTCCGGCTCGCCCAAATCGCCGGTGGCGTCCCGCTGCCAGTCAAACGCGCGGTGCTGCTGCAGCGGGCGCAGCGCCTCCAGCGCCTCGCCGGCATCCTCATCCTCTTCCTGAACAAAGCTCAGTTCAAATTCATCTTCACGAAACACAGCTTACTCCCCCTTCTTGTTTAAATACTGCCCGGAAACCGGAGGCTTCCACCGGGGCATGCCCCGGCGCTTTTCCCGCAGCGAGGCAAAAAATTGCTCCAGCAATGCCTGCGCCTGCTGGGCACAAAGGCCCTGTTCGATCTGCGGGCGGTGGTTGAACGGCAGGGCGAACAGATCGGTGACCGAACCGCAGCAGCCGGCCTTGGTATCCCGCGCACCGTACACCACCCGCTTCAGCCGGCTGTTGATGATGGCACCGGCACACATGGGGCAGGGCTCAAGGGTGACAAACAGCTCGCACTGCCACAGCCGCCAGCCGCCCAGCGCCTTGCAGGCCCGGTCGATGGCCAGCAGTTCCGCGTGATGCAGGGCATTTTTTTCGGTTTCACGGGTGTTGTGTGCGGCGGCAATGATCTGCCCATCTTTGGCGATCACAGCGCCCACCGGTACTTCGCCCAATGCTGCGGCTTTTTCCGCTTCGGCCAGGGCAGCGGCCATCAGTTCCAGATCGGTCATGGGTTTCATCCTACCATACGAGCCGGGGCCCCTTTTTATGGCAGTCACCGGCAGATTTTTCGAATATTTTTACAAAGAGCAGCTGTTTTTCAGCCCCCGGGCGACTGCCACAGCGAAACCGCCAGCAGCCCCACCACAGGCAGCAACCAGCCCGGGCAGCGCAGCAGCACAGCAGGGCTGCGCCCCCGCTCGATGGGCCGCAGCACCCGGCGGCGGCGTAAACCTGCCGCCAGCAAGGCGGCCAGCCCCCACAGAGGAAATACCACTGCACAGCCCACCAGCACGCCCTGTGCCAGCCACGGATAGCCACGGCTTCGCAGCAGCAACGCCGCAAAGGACAGACTATTATTGATGCCATGCAGCACCATGCCCGGCCACAGGCTGCCGCTTTGCTCGGCCAGCCAACCGAAAAACAACCCGGACAGCACCGCATACACCACTGCCGACAGGCTGCCGTGCAGCACACCGAACAGCACCGCCTGCCCCACAATGGCAAGCCATGCCCCCCATGGCCGCAGCAGCACCTGCAGCACCCCGCGGAACAGCAGTTCCTCCAGCACAGCAGGCATCACACACAGGGCCAGAAAGGCCGGGATAAGAGCGGGCCATGTTTCTGGCAGGGTGATCTGCTGACCGGTGCCGGTGCGTTGGGCCACCGCCCCCGCCGCCAGACTGCCCAGCTGAGAAGCCGCCAGCCAAACCGGCAGCATCAGCCGCAGCACCCCACGACGCGGATGCTGACCCAGCAATGCAGCCGGCCGCACCGTCTGCCGCAGTGCCCATACCGGCACCAACAGCGCTGCCGCACCGGAAAACAGGGTGACCACCCACTGGGCAAGCTCCCACAATGCCAGCGGAGCCCCTACGCCGGGGCCGCCCAGCCAAAGCTGCAGCACCCCGTTGCCCGCAATGCTGAGCAGATTGCGGGCCAGCAGATACACAAGGGTGCACAAGCCGCAGCGCAAAGCAGCCTGCCGCAGCCCGGCAATGCGGTTTGCCTTGCGCAAAACCGGCCTTCGCTTGTTCAACAGGCTTCTCCCCTTTCCGGTAAAAATAGAAACAGGCTATAAAAATCCATTAAAATTATACACCATTCTCCCTATTGGTTGCAAGGCGGCGGGGGGCGGTTTGTATTTCGGCCACATTTTGTTTTGAAGTTCAAAAAGGCATTGACAAGCCCCCCGCCGCATGCTATACTGCGCAGGAACTTTTGAAGTTCAAAATTTACAACGAAACAGGAGGATCGCGGCCCTATGGCTGAGACCACCACCTCTATGACCGCCGCCGAGCAGTCCATCAACACCTTTTTGGTCGAAGTGTTTCACGACATTCTCCGGCTGGAAAGCGACAGCCTGCGCCAAAGCGGCTGCAGCAATCTTTCGGTAAGCGAGCTGCACATGCTGGACGCCATTAAAAAGGGTGCCGACGGCATGGGCAAACTGGCCAAGGCACTGAGCCTTTCGCCCGGCAGCGTAACCACCGCCGCCAAAACACTGGAAAGCAAAGGCTATCTGCTGCGCCAGCGCAGTCAGATTGACAAACGCCGTGTGACTGTGCAACTGACCGAGCGGGCCGAAGAAGCCCTGCGTCACCACGCCGAATTTCACCGACAGCTGATCCAGTCGGTCAGCACCCATCTGGACGACGCCCGCATGGACGCTTTGGGCACCGTACTGAATTATCTGCACACATTCTTTAAGACTTATCCCACCGGAGGTACTGTATGATCCGTATTCTGACCGATTCTGCCAGTGATATCACCCCCGCCGAGGCCGCACTGCTGAACGTGACCGTTGTGCCCCTGAACGTGACCTTTGAAGACGGCACTGTCATTCGTGACAAGCTGGACATGACCAACGACGAATTCTATACGGCAATGGCCGGCTGCAAAAAGCTGCCCATCACCAGCCAGCCCAGCCCCGAGCTGTTTGCCGCCGAGTTTGCCGCCGCCAAAGCCGCCGGTGACCAGACCATCGTCATCCACATTTCGGGCGGGCTGTCGGGCACCGGTCAGGCCGCCCGCATCGGTGCCGATCTGGCCGACTACGAAGCCGCCTATTTTGTTGACAGCCTGACCGCTACTGTGGCCGAGGCTTTGCTGGTGCGTCTGGCCGTGAAGCTGCGCGACGAGGGCAAGACCGCCGCCCAGATCACCGAAGAACTGGAGCAGGCCAAAAAGCACCTGCACCTGCTGGCCGTGATCGACGATTTGAACAACCTGCGCAAGGGTGGCCGCCTGTCGGCCGCAGGCGCCATTGCCGGCGGTATGCTGAGCATCAAGCCCATCATTGCGATCGTAGAAGGTAAGATCGCCGTGGTGAACAAGGCCCGCGGCCTGCCCGGCGCCTATGTCAATCTGTTCAAAAAGATCGAAGAGTTGGGTGGCATCGACACCAGCTATGACTACATGGCGGTTTACACCAACTCTGTTCGTCAGGTAGAGTCGATCCAAAAATATCTTACCGGCAATCTGTCGTTGGACAAGGCGCTTGTGGGTCAGGTAGGCCCGGTCATCGGTACCCACGCCGGCGCCGGTGCTTTCGGCTTTGCCTTCTTTGATGCCAAGGCCAACGAAGAAACTGCCTGATCGCTGCAAATGCAAACACCCCTGCCCAAGCGGGCAGGGGTGTTTTTTATACCATTCTGTGCAAGGATTTTGCCATCTGGGCCAAGGTGGGCCACACGTTCAGTTCCGGCGTATCCACCACCGCCTTGACAAGACAGCGCTGCACCGCGCTGATCTTGCGGGCAGGCACCCCTTCGGTCAGCAGTTCGGCCGGGGTGATGCGCAGATGCTCTTTTAAGTAAGGCTGGCCGCTTTGCCGCAGCTGATGATACAGCCCCGGCAAAGCCGTAAAGGCGGGGGTGACGGCAGCAAGGGTTTCGGCCACATCGGCAAAATCAAAGGGCATACCGTCCATCAGCTGCAGCTTCAGCCCATGCAGATCGGCCGGCATACCGGCAGCGTACAGCCGGTCCAGCAAGGCATAATCCCGCCGGAATGTTTTGCCGAAATCGAACACCTCTGCCGCCTTGTAAGCGTTGGAGCCGGTAAGCCGCACCAGCGCCCACCAGCGGCACAAGAGATTGGCCGGCACAGCATCCAGCGCGGCCAGCGGGCTTTGCCCCTGCGGGCAGGACACATCGGCATACAGTCCAAAGCAGCGCAGGCCATCGGCCTGCAGCAGCGGCCACACTGCCGAGGGGCGCGGGCCGGTCAGCAGCTTGTTCAGTTCGGCCCGTACCCGAGGCGCGCTGACCCCTGCCAGCGTAGGGGCCAGTTGACGGGCCGCCGCGTCGGTGGCCGGCTCCACCGCAAAATCCAGCGTAGCCGCAAAGCGGTACAGCCGCAGCACCCGCAGTGCATCCTCGGTAAAGCGGGTTTCCGGGTTGCCCACACAGCGCAGCAGCCGGTCGGCAAGATCGTACCGGCCGTGGTAGGGATCGGTGACCACTTCCCCATCCCACGCCATGGCGTTGATGGTAAAATCCCGGCGAGACAGATCGCCCCGCAGCCCGCCGCCAAAGGTGACAAGGTCGGGGTGGCGGTGGTCGGTGTAGCCTTCCTCGGCGCGGCAGGGGGTGATCTCGACCCCATGCCAGCTGACCGTGCCGTACTGCCCGCCAATGGGCTTTGCATCCGGCAGGGCAGCAGCCAGCTGTTCCGGCATACAGTCCACCGTCAGGTCCCAGTCATTGACCGGACGCTGCAGCAGGCTGTCGCGCACCGCACCGCCGATGACCCACGAATCGATATTTTGTTCTTTCAGTACGGCCATGGCCTGCGCCACCACCGGGGGCAGAAGGATGGGCATAGCAAGGGTTCCTTTCGGGCAAAAGATATTTTCTTTTTTCTATCATAACACAAAATTTACCGCAGGTGTTTATTTTGCCGCTTAAAAATTATATAATAGTTATAGCTATTTGGTGAAATTATGCCCGCACGTTCCGGCGGCGCAGGTATTAATAATTGGAGGATGAAACCTACTATGTTTAGACTTCAGTCGGATTACGGCCAGAACCTTCTGGACGGCGTGAAGAAAATCCACTTCATTGGCTGCGGCGGCAGCGGCATGTACCCCCTGATCCAGATTCTGGCGGCACGCGGCTATACCATTACCGGCAGCGATGTGCTGGAAGGCTCGATCATCGAGGCCGAACGCGCCATGGGCATTAAGGTGACCATTGGCCACACTGCCGAAAACGTGTTTGGCTCTGATCTGGTGGTGTACTCGGCCGCCATTGCGCAGAATAACGTGGAGCTGGCTGCCGCACAGGCCTACGGCTACCGCACCATTGAACGCAGCGTTCTGCTGGGCTACGTAAGCCGGCTGTACAAAAACAGCATCTGTGTGGCCGGCACCCACGGCAAAACCACCGCCAGCGCCATGATCGCCACCACGTTGGAACTGGCCGGGCGCGACCCCAGCGCCGTGGTGGGCGGCAAGGTGCCCGCTTTGAACGGCTACGGCAAGGCCGGCAAGGGCGACGAGATCGTGATCGAAGCCTGCGAATACGCCGAAACCTTTTTGAAGCTTACCCCCTACTATGGTGTCATTCTGAACATCGACAACGATCATCTGGACTACTACGGCAGCATGGGCGCACTGAAGTTCGCTTTCAAGCGGTTTGCCCTGATGAGCCAGTACGTACTGTTTTTGAATGTGGATGACAAAAACACCCTGGACGTGATGTTCTCGCTGGATCGCCGGGTACGCACCTTCGGCATTGAAAACGAAGAATGCGATTTCAAAGCCGAAAACCTGCGGGAATACCGCCCCGGCTATTTTGAGTTTGATCTGTTGGTACTGGGCCACAAGGTGGGCACCATCCGGCTGTCGGTACCGGGCCGCCACAACGTATACAACGCGTTGGCCATGTGTTCGGTGTGCATCTCGCTGGGCGTTACCCCCGAGCAGTGCGCTGCCGGTGCGCTGGCCTTTAAGGGGGCCGGCCGCCGCTTTGAGCTGTACGGCGAATGCAACGGCGCCACCGTGGTGGACGATTATGCCCATCACCCCACCGAGCTGGAAGCGGTGCTGACCACCGCCAAAAAGCTGGGGTACAAGCGGGTGATCGCAGTGCATCAGCCCTTTACATACAGCCGCACCAAAACCCTGCTGGACGAATTCGCCCAGGTTCTGGGCTTGGCCGATGTGGTTGTATTGACCCCCATTCTGGGCAGCCGCGAGGTGGACGACGGCAGCGTAAAAACCGCCGATCTGGCTGCCAAGATTCCCGGTGCCGTTACGGTGGACAGCCTGCAGGCCGCCGCCGACTGGGTAAAGGCCAACGCTGGTGAGGGCGATCTGGTCATCACGCTGGGCTGCGGCGACGTGTACAAGGCCGGCAAGCTGATGGTAAAGTAACTTCTGCAATCAAAAAGAACCTTCGACCGCGGTCGAAGGTTCTTTTTTACTTATGCCCAGCCAAGCTGGCGTTTGACCGTCTGCAATGCCCGCCGCATGGGCCGGTACAGCACCAGTGTGATGGCAAAGTTCCCCACCGCATGGCTTACATCAAAGCTGAGCCCTGCCAGCCACCAGGTAAAGGCAAAGGCAATGTCCTGCACAAAGATGTACACCGGCGCGCACAGCGCACCAAAGCACAGCCCAAACACCCCGCACAGCACTGCCCAGAACAGGGGGCGGTCCATCCGTTTGAACAGCCACACCAGCCCCATCAGTACAAACCAGACATAAATGTACATGGCCCACCACAGGCCAAAGCCGTACAGCACCCCCTGCAAAAGCAGAAACACGCTGATGGCCCAGGGGGTCTCGCGAGGGAATTCCAGCGCGTAAAGCAGAATGAGAAAGCTGACCGGCTCGATGTTGGGCAGGCCGCTCATTACCTGCTTGCCCACCACCAGAAGTGCCCCCATCAACGCCGCCAGCACCAGGCGGCGGGGGCTGATGCGTATCCCCTTAGCCAATGTTGTACACAAAGCCGTACACATCGCCCGCATTCAGGGTGATGTCGCTGATGCCCACCGGGGTCATCTGGCCCTCGGCATCCACCAAGCCCCACCAAGACTTGTCGGCGTTGTAATCGGTAGCAATGCCGTTTACCACCGTAACAAAGCCGCTGTCGGCTTCTTCCTTGCTGATCACCCCTGCATCTGCCAGTGCTTGCGCCAGTGTGGCGCCTGCAGTGGTATTCAATGCCATCTCGGTGACCGCACCGTCTTTATCGGTGATCTTCAAAGTGGCGGTGATCTGCTGCTGTGCGCTGACCGAAGAAGCCGGCTTGGAGGCGGGCTGGGCCGAAGAGGCACTGCCACAGCCCACCATCAGGCAGACTGCGGCCAAGGCCGCCGCCACAAGGGCAGAAATGCGGTTAAAATTCATTTTTTTCATTGCTGCATCAAACTCCTTTTCCATGCGGAAAGCCCCTGCACAGCGCCGTATTGCCGGGTGCTGCAGGCAACACGGTTTAGCAGGCACTTCCCTGTTGTTTTTGGCAGCAAAAAACGCCCCTCCGCAATCGGGAAGGGCGTGGCAGAATAACACCTTGGTGCTGTGCGCCGTACCTTCTCCATCGCTCGTGGAGCCGTACCAAACACCGACCCGGCGATCTGACTTTCCGTCCGCGAATGGACGGTACACAGTGGCGGGACCGTGCGGGATTCTCACCCGCTTCCCCGGTGCTGCGCAAAAGCACAGCGTGCCGGTGTTTGTGCAAAAGGACATTTTTGCTGTGGGCACAGTATAGCAGATTTTGCGCGGCAGCGCAAGATGGGGTCAGTAGCTGCTCAGTCCAAGGCTGATGTCCAGCGCCTGATCCACCCGCTTCTGGTCAGCGGGGGTGATCTGGCCGGCCCGCTCGCGCAGGCGGTGCTTGTCCAGCGTACGGATCTGCTCCAGCAGCACGATGCTGTCTTTGGCAAGGCCGCAGTCGGCGGCACGCAGGTTGATGTGGGTGGGCAGCTTGGTTTTATCCAGCCGGGATGTAATGGCAGCAGCGATCACGGTGGGGCTGTGTCGGTTACCTACATCGTTCTGCACGATCAGCACCGGGCGGATACCGCCCTGCTCGGACCCCACCACCGGGGAAAGGTCGGCGTAAAAAACTTCTCCTCTGTGCACTTCCCTAAATTCAGGCCCTCCATCCTGTTGTGATGTCGGGGTTAGTATGGCCGTGCCGCCGGCGGGTTATGCGTCGATTTGTTCGAGAATACAGGTGGCCATGGCAAGGCCGCCGTCGTGGCTGAGCGACAGATGAGCCCGCAGTCCGTTCTGCTGCAGCCACTGGGCCGCCTGCCCCAGCAGACGATACTCCGGCCTGCCGCCGGGCAGCCGCACCGCCTGCAGTTCGTGCATGGCAAAACCCGAAAGCCCGGTGCCGGCTGCCTTCATAAAAGCTTCCTTAGCGGCAAAGTTGGCCGCAGCCGAGCCCGCCTTTTTGTCGCTGACAGGCACCACTGTTTTTCCGTTAAGCCCAAGCAGGGCCAGTTCGTCCGGGCCGTACACCCGGGCCGCAAACGAGGCACCGTGAGGCCCCTGCAGACTTTTTTTGATGCGTTCGACCTGACACAGGTCGCAGCCGATGCCATAGATCATTGGTGACTGTTCCCGCCTTTCACAGCTGAATAAACCGGCTTTGCCGGGCATAGGATGTACAAACAGGCCGCACCGGAGACAGCCCGCTTGTAGTATACCAGAATTTGCCCCACCGCACAGTATATTTTACGCAAAAAAGCCACGCTTTGGCTTGAAGTTTTTGCCCGGTTATTGTAGAATAGCGATATAGATTTTTCAGAAAGGGGTGCCGCACCATGGGAGATCCCACCGCCATCTTCTCCATCCACGATGATCAGGACCGCGAGATCCGCGAGGTTTTACAGCAGGTTTATGCTGCACTGAAAGAAAAAGGCTACAACCCGGTAAACCAGCTGGTGGGTTATATTCTGTCGGAAGACCCCACCTACATTACCACCTACCACAACGCCCGCTCGCTGATCCGCAAGATCGACCGCGACGATCTGCTGCAGGCGCTGGTACGCAGCTATCTGGGGATCTGATTTTTTACCAAATACAGCAAAACCGCCGCAGGCATTGCCTGCGGCGGTTTTTTCTTGTTGGCTCAGCCGATGTAGCTGACGTTGATGTCCACCTCGGTGGGGATGCCGGGCACCCGACCGCTGCCGGTGTACTGCCACAGATTGCAGCCAATGCCGATGGAGGACACGCCGTAGTGGGCGTTCCAGATGCTGTATCCGGCCAACGCCGAGAAGTTGAGGTTATACTTGAAGAAGCTTTCGCTGGCGTACACGCCCGCACGATACCCCGAATCACGGATGGTTTCGCAGAAAGCGATGGCAATGTCGGTGCGGTCAGCCTTGGACAGCTTGTCGGCACGGCCGTTGGGGTAGCCGCCCGAAAATTCGGTATCAAAGTAGACCGGGTAATCCAGCTTTGTGCCGTTCAGCGCCTTCAAACAGGCCGAGGCTTCTTCCACCGCTTCCTTTTCGGTGATCGCCTGACTGAAGAAGTATACGCCCACCTTCAAACCAGCGGCGCGGGCACCTGCCAGATTTGCCTTAAAGGTACCGTCGTCCACCAGTGTACCGGCACTGCCGTATCCGCGGTAACCGGTGCGAATGATCACAAACTCGATACCACTGGCCTTAACCTGCGCCCAGTTGATGCTGGTGCCGTTCCATTTCGACACGTCGATGCCCTTGGTCAAAGTGTTCATCTTGCCGTCGGAGTTGAACAGATAGGTAAAACCATCAATGGTGTGGGCACCGGTCAGAGGCTTATTGGTGGCGGGGTCGTAGAAGTATTTTGCCCCGTCGATGGTCTGCCAGCCGCTGTACACCGGCACCGGGGTGGGGGCAGGGGTGGGGGTGGCCTTGGGGGCCAGCACGATCACCACCGCCGC
>JAFULE010000021.1 GCA_017483235.1 Faecalibacterium sp.
CCTCCAAGGCCAAGAGCGGCGACAAGGTCACCCTGGCTTTGAACGAGAGCAAGCTGCACATCTTCGATCCCGATACCGAGCTGACCATCCTGAACTAATTTACACTCGAAAGGCCCCTGCCAACCGGCGGGGGCCTTTTTTATCGGTTTATTCGGTGGTTCCTTGCCGCAGCGCGGCCAGAACCGCCGCACACAGCCCGTACCACAGCACACAGTACAGGGGGCAAATCTGCCCCCAAAGGTTACCCCAGCGGTCGCTGTAATCCCACACATTCCAGTGCAGGCCGCGGTTTACCACAAGCCCTACCGCCAGTTCCAGCGCAGTAATGCCGGCAGTGCCAACCAGTGCCTGCACCGCCAGCGGCAGCGCCAGCGCACTGACCGCCCGCAGCAGCAAAAGGGCCAATCCGCCGCACAGCAGCATGGTCCAGTGAGTGTGGCCCCGCCAAAGCAGCTCCAGTGCGCCATAGCCCAGTGCTCCTACCGCAAAGGTGATCAGATGCTCGCGGCGGGGGCGGGCAGCATGTTCGGTTTCTTTTTCGGCAGACAAAAAACATCACCCGGCAGTAGTATCTACCGGGTGATGCGATTTTATACGGATTACTTGCTCATGGCCTTCAGCAGGTCGTGGCGCAGGTCCCACAGCTTCTGGCTCAGGTCAACGTAGTACCGATGGGGGTTTTCAAAGCGCTTCACTTCGTCCCACAGGGTGTTTACCTGTGCCTTGCAGAACTTTTTGATATCGTGCAGGTCGGGGCTGGTGTAAACCCGCTTGCCTTCCACGTAGATGGGGGTGGACAGGCACCGGGCGGTGCAGTTTACAAAGGTGCGCTCCTTCCAGGTTTCCACCGGGTCAAACAGGGTAATGCCGTGCTTGGTGCTTACCTCTTCGTCGGCCAGGGTGATCAGGTCGGCCATGGCCTTGCCGTCCTCGTCGTAAATGCGCCACAGCTTTTTCAGGCCGGGAATGGTCATCTTGGCGGCGGTTTCGCTCAGCTTGATCTTGGGGGTGTAGGTGCCGTCTTCTTCCTTCACGGCGGCCAGCTTGTATACGCCGCCAAACACCGGGTCGCTCTTGGCGGTGATCAGGTTTTCGCCAATGCCAAAGCTGTCGATGCGGGCGCCCTGCAGGATCAGATCGCGCACAATGTACTCGTCCAGACTGTTGGATGCACAGATGGTGCAGTCGGGGTAACCTGCCTCGTCCAGCATCTTGCGGGCCTTTTTGGACAGATAGGCGATGTCGCCCGAGTCGATGCGCACGCCGCGGGGGCGCTTGCCCAAGGGCTTCAACACCTCGTCAAACACCTTGATGGCATCGGGAATACCGCTTTTCAACACGTTGTAGGTATCCACCAGCAGAATGCAGTTGTCGGGGTACATTTCGGCGTACTTTTTGAACGCCTCGTACTGGGTGGGGAACATCTGCACCCATGCGTGGGCCATGGTGCCGCTGACCGGAATGCCAAAATCGCGGCCGGCCATTACGCAGCTGGTCGAGCTGCAGCCGCTGATGTAGGCGGCACGGGCGCCGTAGTAAGCACCGTCGTAGCCCTGGGCGCGGCGGGCACCAAATTCCATCACAGGGCGGCCCTCGGCGCTGCGCACAATGCGGTTGCCCTTGGTGGCGATCAGGCACTGGTGATTGAAGGTAACCAGCATCAGGGTTTCGATCAGCTGGCACTCGATGGCAGGGCCCTCCACCGTGACAATGGGCTCATGGGGGAAGATGGGGGTGCCTTCTTCAATGGCCCAGATGTTGCAGTGGAACTGGAAATTGGCCAGATAGTTCAGGAACGGCTCGCTGAACATTTCGGTGCTGCGCAGATAGGTGATGTCTTCTTCGGTAAATTTCAGATTGTCGACCGCCTCGATAAACTGCTGCAGACCGGCCATAATGGCATAGCCGCCGCCGTCCGGCACACGACGGAAGAACATGTCGAATACGCTGATCTTGTCTACGTACCCTTCGTCGAAATAACCGGCAGACATGGTCAATTCATAAAAGTCGGTCAGGGTGGTAAGGTTGCGTTTTACATCAAGCATGGTAGTCAGCTTCCTTTTTTGTTGCTTTGTTATGTGAAGGCGGTAACAACTTACCGCCGGCGGATCTGTCTGCGTTTGCGGGTCTTCCGTTCGTCAACAAGGAACCAGCCCAGATACAGGGCCACGGCAGCCACGGTCAGCACAACCACTACCTTCAGGTACAGGCTGCTGAAAAACTGCTGCAGTTTGGCCACCGTAAACAGAATGGGGCTGCGTTCCACATCCTGCCCGGCCAGCAGCTCAATGGTGCCGATCTCTTCGCCGGCCAGCAGCAGAGTTACCGAACCCACCACGTCCCCCTGCTTTACCGGGGCGTATACTGCTTCGGGCAGGTTGAAGATCTTTTGTGTTACGGTGCTGTCACTGCCCGAGGGCAAAATGGTCATCATATCATCAGCGGGGTACAGCATCAGTCGGTCGGTGTCCAGCGAATACTTCACCTTCACCTCACCCAAAGGCTGGTCGGTATCCAGCGCGGCCTGAATGGAAAAGCTGGCATACACCCAATCCAGCATCTGGGTGGTTTCAAACAGGGCGGGGCGTCGGGTGCTGTAGCCGTAGCTGTCGCACAGATCCGGGCTGCCCATAATGCTGAAGATATAGCTTTCGCCGTTTCTGGTGGCCCAGCTTACCGCGCTTTGGTTGCCGTGGTTGTCGTTGCTGTAGCCGGGCAGATCCACCTTGCCGCCGCGCACCCCTTCGCGGTAGAATTTGCCGCCGGAGGATTTACTCAGCATTTTGTTGTAGCTGTACAGGCTGTATTCCCGGGAATGGCGGGTGTTGGCAGGCATTTCGCAGCTGTAGCTGCCGGCAATCTCCACAAAGGCGTCAAAGCCCATCAGATACCGCAAAATCAGGTACATATCCCGGGCGGTGGTGGTGTTGCCGTCGTCAATGCCGCAGGCGTCGGTCCACACGCTGCCGGTGGTTCCAATGCGCTGCGAAAGGCTGTTCATCTGGCTGACCCAACCGGTCAGGTCGTTGCCCGACAGGCAGTAGGCCACCGTCATGGTCACCTCGTTGGCGTTGCTTACCATAATGGCATTCAGCGCCTCGCGCAGGGTAAGGGTTTCGCCAATGCGCACATCGGCATGCTCCTTGGTGCCGTACACATAGTCCGAAATAGCCTGCGGCTGGGTCACGGTGGTGGTGTCCAGCTTATCGCCGTAGTTGGTCAGCACAAGCGCCACCGTCATCAGCTGGGTCAGGCTGTTGGCCTGCACCGGCAGTTCGCTGTCTTTTTCGTAGATGATAATGTTGGTATCGGTATTGACAATGTAGGCGCTTTGGGCCTGCAAGGTATAGTGGGCGCTGGAATCATACCCCACCGCAAAGGCGGGCAGGGCGGTACATACACTGATGCAGAATACCAGCAGCAGGGCGAAAAAACGTTTCATGCGGGCAAGTTCCTTATAAGCGAAATCATATCAGAAAAGCAGCGGCCCGGCGGGCGCCGCAGTTGGCAGAACAAGGTGTTGACGATGTGTCAAGACAGGGGATGCTTTCTTGTATTATAGCAGTTTCGCCCAGTGATGAAAAGCATTCTGCCGTAAATTAACGGAAATTTCAGCGTTTGGGCCGGCTGGGCGCGCCCCCTTTGTTATAACTATAGCCCGGCGCGAAAGGGTTCATGCAGCAAAAATCCCCCACGGTAAACCTCCGGCTTGCCGTGGGGGATTCATTTTTATCCAACCAACAGACTGCTGAATGCCTGCCACACTGCGGGCACCAGCAAACCGGGCAGCAGGTTTGCCACCCTGATGTGATAGCTTTCGCTCATAAAATTGACGCCGATGCAGCCCACCATTACAAAACCGGCGGCACAGATCTGGTTCAGCAGGGTGCCTTGCAGCACCGGGGCCAGCCAGCCGGCGCACAGGGTGATGGCCCCCTGATACAGCAGCACCGGAATGGCCGAAAAGATCACACCCGGGCCCATGGTGGCCGCCAGCACAATGCTGGTGATGCCGTCCAGCACGCCTTTGGTGATCAGGGTGCTGGCGTCGCCCAGCAGGCCGTCGTTGATGCTGCCTACAATGGCCATGGCGCCCACGCAGTAGATCAG
>JAFULE010000211.1 GCA_017483235.1 Faecalibacterium sp.
GTCAGCATAACCACCGAGGGCAATGCGGTAGCTTCCTGATTCAGCCAGTCGACCGTGGGCAGGCCAATGCTGTCCAGCAGATAGTTCAGAACGCCGAAATCGGTATTCAGAATCCACAGGAACACGACGGCCGCCGAAGACATGGCCACGTACTTGGGCACGAACACGATGGCACGCATAATGCCGAAGGAACGGCTCATGCGGTTGAACAGCAGTGTAAAAATGATACCGCCCAGAACAGTGACCGTAATTTCGGCCAGCGAGTACTTGAAGGTGACCCACAGCGAGTTCCACAGGTACTTGGCACCGGTGCCGGCAAACAGCCATTTCCAGTTTTTCAGGCCAACGTACTCCCAGGTATCGTTCAGCAGGTTCCAGTCGGTAAAGCTGATCTGCACCAGTTTGCAGATGGGATAGTAGGTAAACACAGCCAGCAGCACCAGTGCGGGCACGGTAAACATAAAGTCGCCAAGCTTGGTAAGAAAGCGTCTGTTAAACAGCGGCTTCTTATCGGCTTTGGGCGTGGCAGCAGATGCGTTTGCCATGATTCCAAATCCTTTCCAGAAACGCCCCGGACGACGGGTCCGGGGCGCCCGTGTGATATTAAAGGGATGCGAGACTTACAAATCAGTCGGCCAGGATCTCGTCGATTTCTTCGACCATCATGTCGGACTGCTTGGCAATGTCTTCGCCGGAAACGATCATGGCAACCATGTAGTTCTTCCAGGTGGTGGCCAGCTCGCTCCAGGAACCATGCTGGATACGGGGGTTGATCAGGTTCAGGTTGTCGAAGATGCACTGGAAGGCGGGCTTCTTCTTCAGGAACTCAACGCCCTCTTCGGTCTCCAGAACGGACAGACGGGTGGGCAGGTAGCCGGTGCCCTCGGCCCACTTCATGTTGACGGTCTTGCCGCACAGGAACTGCAGGAACACCCAGGCAGCGTTCTTGGTGGCCTGATCGTTCTTGGAGGGGATGCCCAGCACGCAGCCGCCGACCTCAGAGTACTTGTCGCCGGTGGTAGCAGCGGGGTACCAAGCCATACCGACCTCGAAGTCGGGGCACTTGTCAACATAGGTGTTGTACAGCGAGCTGGTATGCATGACCGAGAAAGCCTTCTGATCGTAGAAGTTCTGGCGCATCATAGCAGAAGCGTCGGTGCCCTGAGCAAAGTAGGCCCAGCCCTCATCGCACCACTTCTTGATCATGGTGGTAACGCCCTTGGCGATGTCGCCGTTCAGGTCGCAGGTGTTGTCGGCGGTGATGATGTCAACGCCTTCGTTCAGGAACAGGGTCTCGAAGTACCACTGGTCCCAGCCGGGAACAACAGTGCCGTAAACCTTCTTCTCGGTGGCAACCTTCTCCAGCATCTTTTCGAACTCGTCGATCTTGGTGGGAACGGTGATGCCCATGGAGTCGGCCATGGTCTTGTTGTAGTAGATGATCTGGGTGGAGTGCAGGAAGGGCAGTGCAACCTGCTTGCCCTTGTACTGGCTGCTCAGCAGCAGACCGGCGGAGAAGTCCTCGACGTCATAGCCGGTGCCGGCAATGTACGGATCCAGGTTTTCGTACAGGCCGCTTTCGCCGTAGGAAGCAACGTAGTCGGTGTTGGCAACAACCACGCCGGGCAGACCGGTGCCGGCAGCATGAGCAGCAACCAGAGCCTCGTTAACGTCCTTATAAGCGCCGATGTACTGAGCTTCGACAGTGACCATATCCTGAGACTTGTTGAACTCGTCAACAACCTCGGCCACCAGAGCGTCGTACTGGCTCTCCAGAGCGTGCCACCAAGTAATGGTAATGGGCTCGGTAACGTCATAGCTGACAGCAGGGGCTGCAGTGCTGGAAGCAGGCTTGGTGCCGCCGCCGGTGGAACCGCCACCGCCGCAAGCGGTCAGGGCGCCGGCAGCAGCCAGAACACCGGTGGCAGTCAGGAAGGAACGACGAGAAATCTTTTTCATGGTTTTTTCCTCTCTTTGCGTTGAATTATAATTAACCTGCATTCGCGTAAAATACAGGTGGTTTACAAACGGATACACAAACAAAATGCACGCAGAACAACTCATTCATACGCGCATCATTCCATTTCTACTTAGCAGTTTAACACAAAAATTTTCGAATAACAAGACATGATTTTGTAAAAATATCGTAAAACACAGAAAGATTTTCGTAAAGAAGTTCTCATGTAGAATAATTGAAAGTTTTCTTGTGCTATTTGCCCAAACAATGTTTGAAATGTGCTTAGATTAACCTTTTATAGTATTGAAAAGCCAACTTTCACGTGTTACACTGTGTACAGTTGCAGCTGCCGTTTTGGCTGCCGCAGTGCTTGTTTTATTCATTTAATCGTCAGTATTGATAGAAAGAAGAGTTGTGTATGAATACCATTAAGCTGGACAGCAAGCATGTACAGATGATTGCCCACCGCGGCCTGAGCGGACTGGAGCGCGAAAACACCTGTGCCGCCTTTGTGGCAGCCGGCAACCGCGAAAAGTACTTTGGCATCGAGACCGACATCCACTCTACTTCCGACGGCAAGTTCATCATCATCCACGACGACACCACCGGCCGCGTATGCGGCGGCGACAACATGACCGTGGAGGAAACCACCTTCGAAACCCTGCGCAAGCTGCAGGTAAGCAATCTGGATGACGACCAGCGCAGCCGCGGCGATCTGATCCTGCCCACTTTGGAAGAGTACATCAGCATCGGCAAAAAGTACGAGAAGGTCTGTGTGCTGGAGCTGAAGAACGAGTTCCCCAAAGAGATCCTGTACAAGATCATCGAGCGCATTGAAGAGCTGGGCTATCTGGAGCACACCATCTTCATCTCCTTTGCACTGAATAACCTGATCTGGCTGCGCGAGCGTTACCCCAAGCAGCCCGCCCAGTATCTGCTGAGCAAGTGGGGCGAGGACTCGATGGAGATTCTAAAGAAGTACGATCTGGATCTGGACATCAAGTACACCGAAGTGACCAAGGAACTGTGCGATGCAATTCATGCAGAGGGCAAGATCATCAACTGCTGGACCTGCAACACCGCCGAAGAGGGCGCCGCTCTGGTAGAAATGGGCGTCGACCAGATCACCACCAACATTCTGGAGTAAATTTACATGCCGGCAGCCCCGGTCCCGCATGGCAGGATCGGGGCTGCCTTTGTTTAAGGAGCAATTGCCGCACATGTGGAATCGTCTGTTTAACCCGGAAAATAAGTTCTGGGAGTTCATCGGCAAACTGACCGACGTGGCCTGTCTGAGCCTGCTTTGGGCAGTTACCTGCCTGCCCGTTATTACCTTTGGGGCAGCCACCACATCCTTTTATCAGTTCACCCTGCGTCAGGTAAGCGATACCGAGGGTACGGTCTGGTCCAGTTATTTCCGGGCATTCCGGCAGAATTTTAAAAAGAGCACCCAGCTGTGGTTGATTCAGCTTGCCGGCCTTGTGTTTTTTGCCGTGGATCTGTACGGCGCCTGGTGCTTTTTACTGTACACCGACGGTGCGTTTTACGCCATTGCCGTCTTTGCCGTTGTGCTTTGCATCACCCTTCTGTTTCTTGGCTGTACCTTCTACTTCTACCCTCCCCTGGCCATGTTTGATTTTCCGCTGAAAAAGATTCTGCACGACAGCTTTATCATGGCGGTGGGCAACCTGCCGGTAACCATTACCTTGTTTTTGCTGCTGGCTTTGATGTATGTGGGCATTTATTTTCTCAGTGGCTTTTTCTTTTTCCTTGCGGGGTTGTTTATCTTTATTTCTTCTTATTTGATTTACGGTGTGTTCCGCAAATATACCGGCGAGCTGGCCGAGGAAGAACGATTGCTGCGCGAACAAAAGGAAGAAAAGGCCCTGCATCAGAAGATGAACCGGCTGCACCATCGCATGTAAAAGGGACTGTGCTATGATCGAATATCTGAAAGACCGTGTTCAAAGCTGGTACGCCGCCGAGCGGGAAAAGCTGCGCGGCATGCCACTGAAAAAGAAGATCGGTTACCTTCTGGATTATTACAAAGGATGGTTTATTGGTCTACTCATCCTTTGCCTGATTGGTTTTTATCTGGGCGATGCCTATCTGCAAAGCAAAAAAGAGATTGTTTTGCAGGGCTTTTTTACCAACGATGACTGGAATCTGTTTTCGGCCGAAGAGGTCACCGAGGAATACAGCGCCACCCTGCAGCTGCAGCGCCACCAGCGCGTGGTGTTCGACGACGGCCTGTACATCGATCTTGGCGGGCAAGCCAGTGAGTACACCGCAGCAAGCAACGGCAAACTGCTGGCTTATGTTACCACCAAGGAACTGGACCTTGTAATTACCAGCCGCGAGGTTCTGGAACACTTTACCGGGCAGCTGCCTATGCGGGATCTGAAGCAGATCCTGCCCGTCGATCTGTTTGAACGGCTGAAGGATCAGATGCTTACCACCGCCGACGAAAATGGACAGATCATCTATTATGCGCTGGACATGACCCAAAGCCGCTTTGTGCAGACTTCAGGCTATGCCGAAGAAGACGGGGTGAAAAACAATTACTTCCTGTTTGCCCCCAAAAACAGCCTGCGGGCCGATCAAACTGCTGATTTTATTGTATACTGTTTTTCAAAGTAATCCCCTGTTCCCTGTTTCAACAAAAATCCCCTGCACGGTTATTTCGTGCAGGGGATTTTTTAGTGTAAAGTATTTTATATTTTCAGATCAAATTACATCTCTTCCACCGAGAGGATACCCTCCATGCTGTCCAGTGCGCTGCGCAGCTTGTATTTATCCCATTTCTGGTTCAGCCGAAGGCTGCAGATCGCATAGGCACTGTGTCGGTCGTCCGGTTCCGGGCGGGTGATCTGCATATTCAGCAGGCGGATATTCTCATTTCGGAACCATTCCAGCACACGCTCAAGGCTTTCTTTCTGGTCATACTGCAGATAAAGGTGCGCTTCACGAGAGTTTGCCATCATATAGTATTCGACTTTCGAAAACACCAGTTCCGCCAGCAGTACCAGCGCGGTGGCCCAGAAAGCGCCCTCGTAGTAACCTGCACCGCAGGCAAGGCCAATGATGGCAGCTGTCCACAGGCCGGCCGCTGTGGTAAGACCCTTGACCCGCTTGCTTTTGGTAACGATGATGGTACCGGCGCCGATGAAACCAATGCCGGAAACAACCTGTGCGCCCAGACGGGCCATGTCGGTGAACATCATTCGTTCCAGATACAGATACTGACTGGTCAGGGTGGTCATGGCCGCGCCCAGACAGATCAGCATATGGGTGCGGATGCCGGCCGGGCGGTGTTTATACATACGCTCCATGCCGATCAGGCCGCCGCACAACGCCGCCAGAACCAACCGCACCGTGATGGACGCGGTGTTCAGGTCTCGTAGTGAAACCAGTAATTTTACCAATTGTTCTGCATACATAACAGGTTCCCTCTCAAATTTCTTCTACCATACACACGCCCGGAATGTCCGCCACCGAGGTAAGCACACGGCTGTGGCTTAAACCAACCGGCAGACAAATTGTAAACACCGCGCTGGGGTTGCGCAGCTTTTCTTCAGCGCCACTGTTCACTTCGATATCATAAATCTGGATCAGCAGATTTTTCAGCAGTGCAATGGTCGGCCGCAGCTCGCGCATGGTTCGAAATTCTACATACAGCTCTACGTTACGCGCATTGGCCAACAAGGTATTGCTGAGCAGGTGCACTACCAACACGCTGACCAGAATCAGGATAAATCCCACAATCACACCCTGATAGAACCCCGCACCAATGGCAATGCCCAGACACGCAGTCGACCACAAACCGGCTGCCGTGGTAAGCCCCTGTACCTCGTGCCGTTTGGTCACCAGAATGGTA
>JAFULE010000212.1 GCA_017483235.1 Faecalibacterium sp.
CAGCGAGTGCAGTTCAGGGTGATCGGCCGCCAATGCACAGGCCAGCGCACCACCCAGTGAAAGGCCTACCAAATGCACTTTACTATACCGGGCTTTCAGCGTGCTGTAGGCAGTTTCGGCTACCTGCAGCCAGTCATCCACCGTTATCTGTACCATATCGGTCGGCTGAGTGCCGTGCCCGGGCAGCAACGGTGCGCTGACTGCAAAGCCGGCCGCATGCAGCTGTTTTGTCAGCTTGCGGTAGATGCCGGGCGAACCGGTAAACCCGTGCAGGCAAAGTACCGCGTCTTCACCGGTGGTGTGCAGTTCAAACGGTAGGCGGCCCGCCAGCATTTCTTCATGCCCCATTGGCAAGCCCACCTTCTTCTACCAACAAATCCGGCCGGTTGGTGATGATGCCGCTGCAGCCACTGTTAACCAGTGCATCCAGCTCGGTCTTGCGGTCGGGTGTCCAAACGTTGCACTGCACCCCCATCTGCTGCATCCGCTGCACCAGTGTGGAGTCGCGCAGAACCGCCGAGTAATGGCAATGCAGGTATTCCACCTCAAACTCCAGCTGCGCGATATAGGCCGGAAGATCGGCCTGTGCAGCCAGAATGCGCTCGGCATCCCGCACGGTTGCCTGCGGGTAAACCGCGCCGATCTGGCGGGCCAGCTCGGCCACCGCGTCCCGTGCGTCGCGGCCGGGAATATCCACCTCGCCGGCGACCAGCGCCTGCAGGGGCATGTCGCGCAGATCGTCGCGGGTGGCATTGACCAGCAGACGATCGACCGGGAAGTAGCGTTCCATCAGACCAAACAGCTTGGTTTTGGCAAAGCCGGCTGGCATGACCAGCGCGCCCACCTTGCACTGCGGGCACAACTGTTTGACCCGGGCCAGCAGGCTGTGATCGAAAGCCGAAATGATCACATTGTCGCAGGGACCAAAGTCGACCAGCTGCTGCACTACGGTTTCCACATAAGGCAGACTGCGGTCAATGGGGGCCTTCAGTTCGATGTTTACCATCGGCATTTCCTTGACAACGGCCCAGAACTCCTGCAGATTGGGCAGGGTGGTGCCCCGCCACTGTTCTCCGGCATAGCTGCCGTAGTCATAGCTGCGCAGCTGGTGATAGTCCATCTCGCTTATCGCGCCGCTGCCGTTGGAGCAAGCATCGATGGTGTAATTGTGATGCAGCACCAGCTTGCCATCGCGGGTAAGCTGCACATCGGTTTCAACACCGTCCAAGCCCATCTGTACCGCCGCCTGAAAAGCCGGAATGGTATTTTCCGGCCGGTCCAGTGAGACACCGCGATGTGCGATGATCCATGGTTTCAACTGTTTCACCTCCGTCTTTTTCGATTTTACAGACAATTGACAAAAAATTTTTATTTCTTTGTACGAAAAGAGGCTGTTTTGTCCCTTGTCTTTTTGGTAAAAGTATATATAATCAAATCATACCCTGCAAGAAACAGTTTTTGCCAGCCGTCTCAAAGTGAGACTATTTTCCGCATTCGTTTTGGAGGTGTAATCGTGAAGAAAAAGGTAAGCCCCACCGAACAGGTGTGCATGAATGCCATGCACGAGCTGGTGCAAACAAAGATGATCAGCCGCATCAGCGTGCAGGACGTACTGAATGCCACCGGCATTTCCAAAGCCACCTTCTACCGCCACTATTCTGACAAATATGATTTGTACGAAAAGATGCTGCAGCGGGACGTGCGGCATATTTTCAACGATTCCTGCGATCTGGCCCGCTGGGATGAACGGATCTGTGACTTTTTGCACCACATCAAGCAGGAAGAAAAGCTGTACAGTCACATGGTACGTTCGGATCCCAATGGGTTTTGCACCTTTTACACCAACGTGATGAGCGGTTTATTTCTGCTGCGACTGGAGCGGCTGTGGGGAAAGCAGTATCACCTTTCGCAGCCGCTGCAGACCCGCTGCTTATTTATGAGCGCCGGCATGGCGGCAGTTCTGGCCGACTGGATCGCATCGGGCTGTGATGTTGCACCCGATCTTCTGGCAGGACAGTTTGTGGCAATGTTCAGTGCTTTGGGGCAGAACAACGAGCTGAACGCCTCATTTGATGCCGCCCGACAGTAACACCATCGAAAACCCCGGCAGTCCGCCTGTGGCAGACTACCGGGGTTTTCTGTAAATAAAAAGGGCGCACGCTTACGCGGCACCCCAACGTATTAAGTATATCACAGCCCGCATCGACAGTCAACAATAGTTCATATCAAGAGTCAAAATTCTATATTCAGCACAGAAACAGCGACAAAACTTCTGGCAACATTCCAACTTGAGCTTCGCCCCTGCTGTGCTATAATAAAGTCAAGAAAAGGCAAAGCCAAACGCAAAACCGGAAAAGTAAAATCCCCAAAGCACGACGGCTGTAAGGAACAGACAGGAAGGCAACTGCAGTTGGAAGCGCCTTAAGATCCCTGCAGCAGCACGGATCGACGGACATTGAAAAAAGCATAAAAGCTGCAGATACAAAATTCCAACATACAAGCAGAATTTGTGCAGCTTTCAAGGTCTGGATTCTAAAGAATGCGAGGTAACCAGAATGTTAGATACCAAGAATTCAAAGAAATGACCCTTGACGTTCAGAGTGGTTAGCTGAATGGTCAAGGGTCATTTCTTTTTTTGGTGCAAACATTTGCTGGCGCTGAAAATACAAGGCCCCTGCCCTTTTGGGCGGGGGCCTTGTTGTGCAAGTGATCAGAAGATATTATATTGCTGCAATTTTTGCGCGGTGCGCCATTCGTCGGCGGCCGCCACCTGCGCACAGGTGTGGTAATTCAGGGCCACATCCATGCGGCAGCACTGGTTCAGCAGATTCAGCAGGCTGGTTTCGGCCTTGGGGTGCCCCAGCACATAATTGCGCAGCTGTTCCAACTGCTGCAGCGACATGCGGCTGGCGTGGGCTGCATTGTTGCGCAGATCACCCGCCCGAATAAACCGCTCGTACTGGTTTGCCCACCAGCTTTGGCTGCCCTTGCCGGTATGGGTCTGACCACAAAGTACAGCCATACGGTCGGTAAGATATTTGCGGTTTGCCGCATGCTTGCCGCCATACAGATTGCCAATGGTCACCTTGTCAAGGTCGGCTGCGGTAAGCTCGCGCCAGCGCTTTTCCTTTGTGCCCATCAGGTTGCAGATGGTGGGGTCAGCCGTGTAAAGGGGCACCAGAACTTCCTTCATACGGTATTCCAGCAGAATACCGTACAGCAATGCGCAGGGCGAGAAATCCATCAGATGGTCGATGCCGAACCGCTGCAACGTGCCGGTAAACAGATCGTCCACGATCAGGCTTTGCTTTAACACCATGGCGGTGCTTTGGGGCAACCGCTCGGCCAGCTGCTGCAGCTGCTGGGGGTATACCCCGTCGGTACGGGCGCAAAGCTGTGCAAAATAGCTGTCAAGATCCAGTTGAGCGCCAGACATGCCGGTAAGGATGTTGGCACCGCTTTGGGCCGCCCATTCCTCCACCTCTTCTTCGGTGGCATCAGCATCGGGGCGTTGGATGGCCGCCAGCTGATTGCCTACCTGCTCCACTACGGCACTGCTGCCCTGCGACAGGGTGTGCATATTCTGCAAAAGCTCCTGCCAGAAATTGGGATCGTTGCCCGCAGCCACCACCTGTACCTTGCGGTCGCCCTCCAGCACATTATTGCTGCCCTGCACCACAATCATCTTTTCCACATGGATGGGGCCGCCGCCAAGACCGGGCAGCAGTGTCGCTGCTTCGGCCGCCGGGGCCGCTGCACGGGCATTGGCCGGATCACACAGATATTCCCGCAGAACATCGGCGCACAGATGGGCCTTGCGCTCGCGGTCCAGGTAATACAGGCCGCGGTCCAACGCAGGAGCGCTGGCATAGTCCAGCGCTCCGCCCGCCGCACCGCAGCCGGCCAAGCGCACCAGTGC
>JAFULE010000213.1 GCA_017483235.1 Faecalibacterium sp.
GGTCTTCTGGATCTCGGCGTAAACAATAGCGGCGGCATCATCGGTCATCTGGCAGCCGTCGGGACCATAGGCCTTGTAGCCGTTGTACTTGGCAGGGTTGTGGGAAGCGGTGACCATAACACCGGCGTTGCAGTTGTAGTAACGTGTGGCAAAGCTCAGCTCGGGAACGGTCATCAGATCGTCGTAGATACGCACCTTTACACCGTTGGCAGCCAGCACTTCGGCAGCAGCCTTGTCGAACACGTCGCTCTTGATGCGGCTGTCGTAGCTGATGGCAACGGTCTGGGTGCCGCCCTGAGTCTTGACCCAGTTGGCCAGGCCCTGGGTGGCCTGACGCACCACGTAAACGTTCATGCGGTTGGTGCCGGCGTCCAGCACGCCGCGCAGGCCGGCGGTGCCGAACTTCAGGGCCACAGCAAAGCGATCCTTGATTTCTTCTTCCTTACCTTCGATGGCTTCCAACTCGGGCTTCAGGTCTGCGTCGTCCAGCTCGGCAGCCAACCAGCGCTTGTAAGCATCCATATACATAGTATACACCTGTCCTTTACTTTTTTTGCTGAAAATGAGTCATAATGACCTATCTTATATTATAATAAAGCCACAATCGGTTGCTGTCAACTCTGTATTGTGCAACAAGATTTTAGCTGTTATACTGTATAAAAACACAACACGCAAAGGAGGATTACCATGTATGCCGCGCTGAACAGCTTTGGGGTACGTGGGCTTGAAGGCTTTGGCGTTTCGGTGGAGGTTGACATTTCAGGCGGATTGCCCAGTTTATCCATCGTGGGGCTGCCTGACTCGTCGGTAAAAGAAAGCGCCGACCGGGTGCGTGCCGCGCTGAAAAATCTGGACTACAAATGGCCCGCCAGCCGCATTACGGTCAATCTGGCCCCCGGTGATGTACGCAAAACCGGCCCGGTATACGACCTGCCGATTCTAATGGCTGTTCTGGCTGCTTCGGGGCAGATCGCGCCGCCTGCGGCCGACACTGCTTTTGTGGGTGAACTGGCGCTGGACGGCACCCTGCGGCCGGTGGCCGGTGTGCTGCCCATGGCCCTGGCCGCCGCCGAAAACGGCATTCGGGCGCTGTATCTGCCCGCCGAAAATGCTGCCGAAGCCGCTGCCGCCGCCCAGCAGCATGGCAGCCTGACCATCTACCCCGCCCGCACCGCAAAAGAGGTGGTTCAGGCACTGGCAGGCACACAGCCCTTGTCCCCTGCCCCGGTACAGGCGTTCCGGCCTGAAGAGGGCTGGGCCGACATTCCCGATTTTGCCGACGTGCGCGGCCAGTTTCTGGCCCGGCGCGCGCTGGAGATCGCCGCTGCCGGTGGCCATAACATTTTATTGGTGGGCAGCCCAGGCACCGGAAAGTCGATGCTGGCAAAACGCCTGCCCGGTATTCTGCCCCCGCTGACCCGCGCCGAAGCCGTGGAAGTGACCAAGATCTACTCGGTGGCCGGGCGGCTGCCTGCCGGCAGCGGTCTTGTTGCCCGGCGGCCTTTCCGTAGCCCGCACCATTCGGTAAGTGCTGCTGCACTGGCCGGCGGCGGCACCGCCTTTAAGCCGGGGGAGGTCAGCCTTGCTGACCGGGGCGTTCTGTTTCTGGACGAGCTGCCCGAATTCAGCCGCGAAGCACTGGAGGTGCTGCGCCAGCCGCTGGAGGACGGTCAGGTCACCGTAAGCCGGGTGGCCGGCAGTGCCACCTACCCCAGCCACATTCTGCTGGCCGCTGCCATGAACCCCTGCAAATGTGGCTACTACGGGCATCCCACCCGGCCCTGCAGCTGCCAGCCCAGCGCCATTGAACGATATCGTGGGCGCATCAGCGGCCCGCTTTTGGACCGAATCGATCTGCACGTGGAGATGGAGCCCATTGCCTACGATGCACTGGCTGGCAGCGAAGCCGGCGAATCCAGTGCCTCCATCCGCGCCCGCGTGCTGGAAGCCCGTGCCCGGCAGCAGCAGCGGTTTGAAGCGCTGGGCCTTACCGGCAAGAGCTGCAACGCCGACCTGACCAGCGCCGACATCCGCAAGGTGTGCAAATTGACCAAACCCGCCGCTGCCGCACTGCGTAGTGCCTACGACGAACTGGCCCTTTCGGCCCGCGGCTACGACCGGGTGCTGCGGGTGGCCCGCACCATTGCCGACCTTGCCGGGCAGGAGATCATCGGTGAGGATGCCGTGTTTGAAGCACTGCAGTACCGTGCGCTGGATCGAAAACTGTGGTTCAGCGAATAACCCATTGTCATAAAAAACAGGGCGCTGTGAAGAAAACACAGCGCCCGGTTTTTTTACCGGATATTTTTAGGGCCAAAGCCATAGGGCAGCAATTCGCCCAGAGAGGCTTCGATAAAATCCTCTTCGGTTTTGGCCATGATCACATTCAGCTCAGGGCCGCAGAACTCGAACAACGCCTGCCGGCACACCCCGCAGGGCGCGGTGACCAACTCGTTTACCTGCCCCTGTATGGCACCCACCACCGCAATGTCAGTAAATTCGGTAACACCCTCGCTGACTGCCTTGAACAGGGCGGTACGCTCGGCACAGTTGGTGGGGGTATAGGCAGCGTTTTCAATATTGCAGCCGGTAAACACCCTGCCGTCGGCACTGCGCAGCGCAGCGCCGACCATAAAGTGGCTGTAAGGGGCCACAGCCTTTTCCCGCGCGGCAAAGGCCTGCCGGATCAGGGTCTGTTTTTCTTCCCGTGTCAGCTTGGTCATACGGGTGCTCCTTAATATTCGGCGCTCAGGGCGATCTTCATCATATCGGTAAAGCTCTTCTGGCGCTGTTCAGCAGTGGTGATCTCGGGGGCCACAAAGCTGTCCGAAATGGTCACCAGACAAGCCGCCTTTTTGCCCAGAACCTTTGCGTTGGCAAACAGGGCGTTGCTTTCCATTTCAACGGCCAGACAGCCGCGCTCGTCGCGCAGGCGCTCCCAATAAGAGGGAGACTCCTCGCTGGGCTCGCGGTAGAACACGTCAGAGGAGTGGATGTTGCCCTCGATCAGGGGGATGCCGCACTTTTGGGCGGCGGCACGCAGCTTATTGTTCAGCTCCTCGCTGGGATAGGTGATGTCGCCCTCGGCGCCGCACTGCACCTTGGCATAGCTGGATTCGCTGACAGCGCCGGTGGCCAGCACCACGTCGAACAGCTTGGCTTTGTCGGTATAGCTGCCGGCCGAACCGATGCGGATGATATTTTCCACATCATAGAATTTGTACAGCTCGTAGGAATAGATGCCAATGGAGGGCATGCCCATGCCACTGCCCATTACACTGATGGGACGGCCTTCGTAGGTGCCGGTGTAGCCCAGCATACCGCGCACGTCGGTCACCAGCCGAACGTCCTGCAAAAAGGTATCGGCAATGAACTTGGCGCGCAGCGGGTCGCCCGGCATCAGAACAGTCTTGGCAAAATCGCCTTTTTCGGCACGAATGTGGGGGGTAGACATAAACCAATCGCTCCTTTACGGTTGAATTTGCAACGTATTCTTTTGCTTGTATCATACCCCAAAACCGCCGCCGCGGCAAGGGGGAAAGTAAAAGCCGCCGGGCAGGCCCGGCGGCTTTTTTGTATGGTGATATCCTTACGAAACCGGGCGGCGTGCCGTACCAAACCAGTTTTGAGGCGGCAGACGCTGGCCGCCGGTGCGGATCTCCCAGTGCAGGTGGTTGCCGCTGGAACGGCCGGTGGAACCCAGCCCTGCCACAACCTGACCCTCCTCTACATACTGGCCGGCCACCACATACAGCTCGATGCAGTGGGCATACAGGGTGCTGTAACCGTTGCCGTGGTTGATGATGAAAGAGTAACCGTAGTTGGAGCCGGCCGCCTCCCAGCCGGCCACCGTTACCACACCACTGGCAGCCGCGATGATGGGGGTGTAAGCCGGGGCGCAGATGTCCACACCACGATGGTTGTCCTTGCCGTGCCAACGGGAAACATAGGTATAATTGGGCACCGGCCAGCGGAAGGTGACACCGTTGTAGGTAGCGGTATGGCCTTCGGGCAGCTTGGTTCCAACAACCGTGCGCTGGGTGGTTGGCTCGCGCAGGATGGTTTCGCTGACAAACTGCTGCGAAAGGATGTTGCCATCGGTATCGTAGGTGATTTCCTGCGTGACCTCTTTCAGGCCGGTGGCACCCTGTTGGGTCACACGAGTGGTGCCAAAAGCATATTCGGCCGACTCGACCGTTTCGCTGGCGTAGGGGATATCCTCCTGATGGGTGACTGATTTGACGATGCGGATCTCAAGGGCACGACGCTCCTCTTTTACGATCAGCGAATCGCCGGGGATCAGCTCGGTTTCTTCGTTCAGGCCTTCGTTGTACAGCAGCAGCTCATTTAAGGTCAGGCCGTTGCGGGCGGCGATCAGGTGAATGTTGTCCCCTTCCTGAATGGTGTACTGTTCCTGCTGCTGACCCATGCCGGACAGCTTTTGCAGAACGGTGCCGTAATTCAGGATACTTTCATCAAAGAAGACGCCGTCCACCAGTTCCACCTTGCGGTCAAACTCCACACGGGTGGTGGGATCACTTGTATCCTCGTAGGGAGCTTTCTGGCGCTGCAGGTATTCCCGCAGCATATTGCCTTCGGTGGTAACAGCGGTCAGGTAACCATCCAGATACAGAGCGGTAGCCTCACTGATCTCGCTGTTTGATGCGGTCAGAATGGCGTCGGCCATGGCATTTTCGTCCAGAACCTCCAGATTGGTGGCCAGAGTGTAACTGGGCTGCAGCTCCCATGTAGTCTGCAGGGTACCGGCATAGTTGATGCGCTCATCCACCGAGGTTTTGGCATTGTCGAACACCTGTTCGTTTGCTACATACCCTACCGTTTCGCCATTCACCTGCACCGCCAGCGTATAATCGTGGGCAAATGTGGTGTGCACGATCGTGATAAACAGCAGCGCCGCGCAGGCCGGCACCACATAGGCCATGGCCCGCGGTACTAAGTAGGCATACTTTTCTATTCCGTGCAGCAGATATCCCCCCGCCTGCCGCACCGCAGCCCAAGTCCCTTTCTGACGACGGACCGTTCGCACATGGTTCCACAAATGGCCCATACCACGCACAAACACCCAGATCGGATGCAGCAGCTCTTCCTGCAGGGTGTGCAGCGCACCGCCGACCACACCGCCCACAAAACCGCCAAGCATGGCTGTAACACCAAACAGCCACAGCGCCGCAGCACACAGGCCGCGATACAGCCGCACAACGGTGTATTCGGTCTGGAAGCCCAGCGCATACAGCCCCTGTCCCAGCGCATGTATCATTGGCAAACGGCCAAACAGCCGCCAAAGGCCACGACGGATGCTGCCGCCGGTGCGACGACGCCACTGGCGCACTGCAAGGCCAAAGCATTGCAGTTTTGCTTTTGCACTGCGCAGCAAAAATCTGCGGCGGCGGGGCTTCTTTTTTACCGTTTCAGTCAAAGGGCAGCATCCTCCTTCCGGTCAGAGTCCGAAGGGCAGAGCCCTCGGCAAAATGATAGTTTTATTATAGCGCACCGCAGCCGCGCGGCAAGCCGAACACCAGTGTTTGGCGGCAGTTTTCACTGCATTTTCACGCCGGGTTCACAAAATGGCAGCCATATCGGCGGGCAGTGGGCAGTTTACCTCCACCTGCCGCACCGCGCCGGGGGCCGCGAAACAGAACGTATTTTCCACCAATTCCCCTTTCGGAGTGGAAAACCGCAGCCGGGCACAGTGCAGCGCATGCCGATCAATTTCTTGCCGGCTGCCGCCGTACAGATCATCCCCGGCCAATGGGTGACCCAGATGGGCAAAGTGCACCCGGATCTGATGGGTGCGGCCGGTCACCGGCACACATTCGGCCAATGACAGGCCGTTTTTCACCGCCGTTACCGTATATTCGGTGCGGCTGGGCTTGCCCGCCGGGGTAACACAGCGGCCGATGATACTGCCGCCCTGCGGACCGATGGGAGCATCCACCACGCCGGGGCCAAGGGGCAGTGCCCCCTGCGCAACGGCAAGATACAGCTTTTGGGCACTGCCGGCCAGAATGTTGGCCGCATACATATTTTTAGCAGCCAGCACAAGGCCGCTGGTATCCTTGTCGATGCGGTTTACCGGGCGGAACACCGGGCTTTGCCCCCGGGCCAGCATGGCAGCAGCATAGCCGTTGGCCAAAGTGCCGTCGGGGTAGTTCAGGGTGGGATGCACCGCAAGGCCGGCAGGTTTATCCAGCACGATGGCAAAGGCATCCTCGTAAACGATACGCACCGGGATCTCGGGCTGGGGCAGCACCCCGTCCGACAATTCGGGCGGCAGCTCAAAGCTGATGAGCTGCCCGGCGGCCACCGGCCGGTTTGCCAGAATGGGCATTCCATCGGCAAAATAGCCGCTGCCCCGGTGCTTGACCGCGAGGGACAGCTCGGTGGAAACCGCACACCGGCGCAGAAAGCTGCGCAGCAGCATACCGTTGGCTTCAGCCGGAACCGGAAAGCACAGCCGCATTTCCTGCACCCCCTGCCCGCAGCTTTTGCCCATAATTAAGTGTAGTATAGCAGAAAAAGCTGTTTGTTGCAAATTGCGGCAGAATGTGGTATAATCTCTGCCGGAAAACGAGTGGAACATACGGCGGCGGGGCGGCTTTGACCGCTCTGAGGAAAGTCCGGGCTTCACAGGGCAACGGTAACTGCTAACGGCAGCCGAGGGCGACCTTAGGGAAAGTGCAACAGAAATCAAACCGCCGTGCTTTGGCGCGGTAAGGATGAAACGGCGAGGTAAGAGCTCACCAGCGCATGGGTGACCATGCGGCTTTGTAAACCCTACCGGAAGCAACACCTATATGGGACATGATGCGCGGCCCGTGCGTCCCGACGGTGGCACGAGCCCGTCAGCAATGGCGGGCCTAGACAGATCGTCGTTTAATACAGAACCCGGCTTACGGTCTATCTCGTTTTCCATTTATAAAACAGCGCTCGCCTGCCCTTTTGCGGGGCAGGCGTTTTTTTATCGCCAAAATTATTGACAAACAATAATTTCCATGCTACACTCAAGCCACAAGATTATTGTTTTGCGATAATTTCAATCGAGAAAGGAGCGTTTGCCATGCGCAGCAAGCTGCTTTATCCCCTGCTGGCGGCCGAAGCCGCCGGGTGCGCGGCTCTGGCCGTATTCCTGACTCATCACCTTACTGCCGGCGCTACGGCCTTTACTGCACTGCTCAGCTTTCCTTTTGCGCCCATCGGCAACGGCCTGCGGGCATTGTCACTGCTGGGCGGGGCGGGTAATCTGGCTGCATGGGGCATTTACCTGCTTGTTTGCCTTGCGCCGGCTGCCCTGCTGGCAGTGCAGCTGCGCCGCAAAACCGCCGGCAAAGAGGGCTGGCTGCTGGCGCTGCTTTCGGGGCTTTTGTTTGTTACGATGTATTACTGCATCAACCCCGGGCTTTTGAGCCGCTGGTTTCTCGGCCCGGCGGGGTTAGCCACCACCCGGGCCACCTGCTGCACGGCAGTATGGCTGTGCCTGCTGGCATGGGCCGTGCTGCGGCTGCTGGGCCGGCTGCCCGACCTGCACACCCTGCGCCTGCAAACATGGCTGACCGGTCTGCTGCTGGCGCTGGATGTCAGCCTTGTGGCCGGGGTGTTCGGGGTACAGCTGTACGGGCTGCTGGACAAGCTGAAGACCTTTGCTGCCGCCAACACCGCCCTGACCACCGGCGCCCGGCTGCCCACCCAGACCTTTCTGGTGCTGCACGCATTGGTGGATGCCGCGCCCGCCCTGCTTCTGGTGTGGGTCATTCACCGGGCAATGGACCTTTTGCAAACGGCAAAGGCTGATCCGTACAGTGACGAGACCCTTGCCGCTGCCCACCGCCTTGCCGCCGCCTGCAAGGGCGTGGTGATCTTCTGTGTACTTGGTCAGCTTCTGTTTGCGGTGGCGCAGCTGGCCTTTGCCGGAGTGCTGTATCAGATCGACTCGAACCTGAGCCTGCCGGTGGACGTGCTGGCCATGACCATCGCCGCCATGCTGTGGGCCCGCTGGGTGGCCGAAAGCAAGGCGCTGAAGGACGAAAACGAGGGCTTTATTTAAGGGAGGTGAGCCGCCATGGCGATCCGGATCTGTCTGGATCAGATCTTAAAGCAGCGGGGCATGACCTCGAAGGAGCTGTGCGCCAAGGTGGGCATCACCGAGGCCAACCTGTCCATTCTGCGCAGCGGAAAAGCCAAGGGCGTACGGTTCAATACCATCAACCGCATCTGCTACTTTCTGCAGTGCGATGTGGGCGACATTCTGAAATTTGACGGCAATCTGGAGGACAGCGATGAAGATGCGTAATCAAATTCTGCGCCGCCTGTTTGCAGCGGCGGTGTGCGCGGGGCTTTGTGCCGCGCTGTGCGGGTGCAGCCTTTCGCTGGCAGTACCCGAGGGGGACCAGCGGAACGCCGATCCCCACGAGGATAAAATGATCGGGGTATACATCACCCGGGAACATCTGGATCTGTTTGACCACGAAGCCTGGCTGGAAGACAACCTGAACCTCTTTACCGGCATCGGTGAAAACTCCACCATGCTTTGGGATGCCGAACGTTACAGCCAGCGGCTGTACGCCCAGCTGGTGGAAGACGAGCACGGGGTAAAACGCGTGCTGGATTTTCCCGGTGTGGAGGGCTGGATGATGGTGGATAACCCGGACAGCCTTACCGTGACCGATGAGGAAGGGCAGCTGCGTACCGAGCCCCTTTGGACCGACCGGGATGACATGAGCAACCGGCACACCAACATGCACGTGAAGGACGACACCACCGAGCTTTCCATTGAGGGTACCATCTACACCCCGCTGGGGCAGGGCGGCTGGGAGGAAGTGACCGACGCCGACACCGGAAACACCGTGCGGCTGAACGCCTACTACCTGAACCCGGTGTACATCGATCAGGACGGCAACGTGTATCTGGTGCAGGGCAACGGCATGAGCACCAACACCGACAGCGACTGGGAGGGCAGCCAATGCAGCTTCAGCATTGGGCAGGACAACCGCACCGCCATCAACGGCGAAACCGTCACCTCGGAATCGGTGAAATATGAGGTGCATTTCTACGCCCTGTGGGTGGCCGAACGCTACCGCTTTGTGCAGCTGGACGCCGAGGGGCAGTTTATCCGGGCCGATGAATTTGAGCCCGACGCCCTGCCCGAAACCCTGCCGGTGGAAAGCGCCGCCGACTGTATTCTGCTGGAGCGGTATTACACCGACAACAACGACGCCGCACAGGTGCACCGGGTGGCCCTGAGCCGGGGCAGCAACTTTATGGTGCCCACCGGCGATCAGGACGACATCTACCACAGCCACACCTACAACGACGAGCCCCGGCTGTATCTGCCGGTGCTGCAGCCAAACGGCAGCTTCAAGCACCAGCAGCTGACCTTAAGTTTAAGCAAGTGATTCATCCCCTGCCGGGCGGCCCAAAAGGCTGCCCGGTTTTTTTATGCTTTTCTTTTCAGGCAGGGGCAGTTGTGGTATACTATGCTCAGAATGGATGTTTGCGGGCATTGGCCCGGTTCTTTTACATTTCTGACAGAAAAGGATGGTACCTGTTATGCAGCATGGTTTTATCAAGGCCGCTGCGGTCAGCTGCCCGGTGCGGGTGGCCGACTGCAATTACAACGCCGAACAGATCATCAAAGAGCTGTACCGCTGTGCCGACGACGGGGTGCAGCTGGTGGTGTTCCCCCAGCTGTGCATCACCGGCGCAACCTGCGGCGATCTGGTGCTGCAGCGCACCCTGCAGCAGGGCGCAGTCAGCGCGCTGGACAAGATCCTTGCCGCCGGCGAGGCGCTGGATCTGGTGGCCGTGGTGGGCCTGCCGGTGGCGGTGAACGGACTGCTGTATAACTGTGCGGCGGTCATCAGCAAGGGCGGCCTGCTGGGCGTGGTGCCCAAGGCCCGGCTGACCGCCGAAGAACAGCGCTGGTATGCCCCCGCCCCCGATGAGCTGCAGTGGCTGACCCTGTGCGGGCAGGAGGCAAACTTCGGCACCGATCAGCTGTTCCGCTGCGAAGAAATGCCCGAGTTGATTCTGGCGGTGGAACTGGGCGAGGATGCCGCCGGGGTGTATGCACCCGCCAATGACCACGCACTGGCCGGCGCCACCGTGATCGCCAATCTGTCGGCCAGTGCCGAGATCGTGGGCCGCGCTGCAGCCCGCCGCCAGCTGGCCGAAAGCCAATCGGCCCGGCTGTGCTGCGCTTACCTGTGCGCCGAGACCGGCGCGGGCGAAAGCAGCACCGACATGGTGTTCGGCGGTCAGCAGCTGATCGCCGAGTGCGGCAAACTGCTGGCCGAAGCCGCCCCCTTTGGCAGCGGCCGTGCGGTGACCGAGATCGACTGCCAGCGCATTGCCGCCGAGCGCGGCCGCGGCGGCTTTGGCACAGCTGCCGCCAACGAACACGCGGTGGAGCTGTTCAGCCTGAACGAGCGCCCCGTTGCCCTGACCCGGGCGGTGGACCCCGCCCCCTTTACCCCGGCTGACCCTGCCGAAGCCGCCGGACGGTACGAACTGATTTTGAACATTCAGGCCCGCGGCCTTGCCAAGCGGCTGGAGCATGCCCGCAGCAAAACCGCCGTGATCGGTATTTCGGGCGGGTTGGACAGCTGCCTTGCCCTGCTGGTGGCCGCCCGCACCATGAAGCTGCTGGGCCGGCCTGCCGCCGACATTCTGGCGGTGACCATGCCCTGCTTTGGCACCACCCAGCGCACCCGCTCCAACGCCGAGGTGCTGTGCGAAGAGCTGGGGGTACGCTTCCGCGAGGTGCGCATTGCCAACACGGTGCGCAGCCACTTTGCCGACATCGGCCACGACGAGGTGACCACCGACGTTACCTTTGAAAACGCACAGGCCCGTGTGCGCACGCTGGAGCTGATGGATATTGCCAACATGGAAAACGGCATGGTGATCGGCACCGGCGACCTTTCGGAGCTGGCACTGGGCTGGGCCACCTACAACGGCGACCACATGAGCATGTACGGCGTGAACGGTGCCATTCCCAAAACGCTGGTGCGCCAGCTGGTGCGGTACGAGGCCGAGCGCTGCGGCAACGACACCCTGTGCCGGGTGCTGCTGGACATTGTGGACACCCCCGTTTCGCCCGAACTGCTGCCCGCCAACGATCAGGGCGAGATCGCCCAGAAAACCGAGGATCTGGTGGGCCCGTACGAGCTGCACGACTTCTACCTGTATTATGTGCTGCGGCACGGCTTTGCGCCGGATAAGATCTTCCGGCTGGCCAAACAGGCCTTTGCCGACCGCCCCGAGTATACCGATGCAGTGCTGTACCGCTGGCTGCGCAACTTCTACTGGCGTTTCTTTGTGCAGCAGTTCAAGCGCAGCTGCCTGCCCGACGGCCCCAAGGTGGGCACGGTGGGGGTATCGCCCCGCGGCGGCCTGCAGATGCCCAGCGATGCTGCGGTGAACCTGTGGCTGGCCGAGCTGGACGATCTGAAAGCAGACCTTGGTCTGGAATAAAGGAATTTCATGAACAAAAACGCATTCAAACAAAATCTGATCTTTGCTGCCGTGGTGCTGCTGCTGGCCGCCGGGTTGTTTTTCTGGCGCTGGTATGCCGCGCAGCAGGCCGCCGGGCTGCCGGTAAAGGCGCAGCTGATCTATGGCGATGCCAGCACCGTGATGGACATTCCGCTGGACAAAGCCGGCCGCTACGATGTGGACACCGGCATCTACACCATCCATCTGGAGGTGACCGACGGTGCCATCGCCTTTGTGGACAGCCCCTGCCCCGACCACATCTGCGAAAATTACGGCCGGCTTTCGGTGGAGGATCAGCAGGCGGTTTGCCTGCCCGCCAAAGCGGTGGTAATGATCGTGCCGGTGGAATAAGAAACATAAAAAACCGCCCTGCCGGATAACCGACAGGACGGTTTTTTATTTCAGCGGAACAGCGCCGGCCTTGGCAGCACCGACACCAAGCCCACCAGTTTGCCCATCAGCCCGGTGTGGGGGCTTTTGAACACCCAGTAGTACACCAGTGCAAACACTTCGCGCACGTAGCAGGGCAGAATCTGGATGGGCGGCAGGGTCGCCGGCAGAGCCGCAAGGTCGGTGTAGCCCTCACCGGCAGCATAGCGGCCCGCCCGGTAACAGTGGAAGCCATTGGTGGTGTAGGCAAGCGGGGCATCGGGGCCAATGCCTTTTTCGGCCAACAGGGCAAGCGCAAACCGGAAATTCTCCTGCGTGGAGGTGCTTTTGTCCTCACACAGAATCAATTCTTCCGGCACACCGCGGGCTGCCAGCCAGCGGCGCATGGCCTCGGCTTCGGGAATCTCCTCGCCCGGGCCCTGCCCGCCGCACACCACGAGCCAGGCATCCGGGTTCTGGTGATGATATTCCAGCGCTGCCTGCAGCCGGCACACCAGCACTGCGCTGGGTGTTTCGCCATGCACCGCACAGCCCAGTACGATCAGGGCTTTTTCTTTTCCGGTGGGCTTAGCCGACACCTGCCCAAACAGGATCACCCCCAGCACCACAGCAAACAGCGCACAGCCCACCCCAGCCAGCCCCAGCAGCAGTTTACCGGGCAGCGTACCCAGCAGCCAGGGGTCGAGCCGCCGCCAGAATATCGTGTACACCACGCAGACCACCGCAGCCGCCCACACCAGAAAATTGCCGAAATTGTAGTTTGTGGTAAACGCATAGCGAACACTGAGTAGTACCAGCACCGCCGAAAGCCCGCACAAAACGATTTGTTTCATGGGCGTCTCCTTTATGTGGGCTGCTTATTTCTGCAGCTTGCCCCATACGCTTTCGCCGTCCAGCGCCTCTGCGGGCACAGCCAGCGCATCGCACACGGTGGCTGCAATGTGGCCAAAGCCCTGCAGGGTTCCAAGGTCTGTTCCCTGCCGGATTTCCGGGCCGCAAATCAGCCATGGCACATATTCGCGGGTGTGGTCGGTGGTCTGGGTAAAGCCGGGGTCACAGCCGTGGTCGCCGGTGATCATCAGCACATCCCCCGGCTGCATGGCGGGCACAAACTCTTCCAGGAACCGGTCAAATTCGGCGGTGGCGGCGGCATAGCCCGCTTTGTCGCGGCGATGGCCATACAGCATATCAAAGTCCACCAGATTGATAAAGGCAAGACCCTCAAAATCACGGCTCTGCAGCTGTTGGGTCACCTGAATGCCATGGGTATTGCCGGTGGTTTTGATGCTTTCGGTCACGCCCTCGCCGTCAAAAATGTCGTAAATTTTGCCCACCGCGATCACATCCCGGCCTGCGGCTTTCAGCACATCCAGCATGGTGGCGCGGGGCGGCTTTAAGCTGTAATCGTGCCGGTTGGACGTACGCTTGAAGGTTTCGGCACTGTCGCCCACAAAGGGGCGGGCAATCACGCGGCCCACGCCCCACTCGTCGCCTTTCAGCATCTCGCGGGCAATCTCGCAGTAACGGTACAGTTCGGGCAACGGCACCAATGCCTCGTTGGCGGCAATCTGGAACACGCTGTCGGCACTGGTGTACACGATCAGGGCATTTTCAGCCATGGCCTGCTCGCCGTAGTCCTTCAGCACCTGTGTACCGGAATAGGGCTTGTTGCACAGCACTTTTTTGCCGGTTTTTTCCTCAAATTGTGCGATCAGCTCGGGCGGGAAGCCTTCCGGGAAGGTGGGCAGCGCCTTGGGGCTGACAATGCCGCCGATCTCCCAATGGCCGATGGTGGTATCTTTGCCCATGCTTTGCTCCTGCAGGCGGGCAAAAGCACCCTCGGGCCGGGGGCATTTCACCCCCACTTCCACCCCGTCAACATTAAACAGGCCCAGCCGGTGCAGATTAGGGGTGACAAATTCGGGCTGTTCGGCAATGGATGCCAGCGTATTGGCCCCCACATCCCCAAACAGATCGGCATCCGGCTCGCAGCCAATGCCAAAGCTGTCCAGCACGATCAGGAATACACGTTTTGCCATAGGCTCAATACCTCCTTTTTTCAAAAACGCGGACTTTTTACAGGCCACGTACATATTTTATGGGTTACTGCTTTTATTATAATCATTTTTTGTCTAAATGGCTACCGGTGCCAAAACTTCCTGCAAAGATTTAAATATTTTTCACAAAAGCTTACTCTTGCGCACAGCCTACGGGAACACTATAATGGTAAATAGGATATTTTGGTCTTTTATGGCCATCTTTTTCAGGTGTTCCCTTACCCGCCAAAATCAACCGCAGGAGGAATTTGCTATTTATGCGTAAAACAAAAATCATCTGCACCCTCGGCCCTTCCACCGACAAAGAAGGTGTGCTGCGCAAGCTGATCGAAAATGGCATGAACGTGGCCCGTTTTAACTTTTCTCACGGCAGCTACGAAGAGCACCGCGCCCGTCTGGATCAGCTGGAGGCGCTGCGCGAAGAGCTGGGCAAGCCGGTGGCTGCCCTACTGGACACCAAGGGCCCCGAAATTCGCCTGAAAGAATTTGCCAACGGCATCGAAATTCTGGAAGCCGGCCAGAAATTTACCCTGACCACCCGCGATGTGGTAGGCACCAAGGAGATCTGCTCGATCACCTACAAAGATCTGCCCGGCGACGTGACCGAGGGCGGCACCATCATGCTGGACGACGGCCTGATCCAGCTGCACATCGACAAGATCACTTCCACCGACATTGAGTGCACTGTGGTGAACGGCGGCAAGATCAAGAACAAAAAGGGCGTCAATGTGCCCGACGTGCATCTGTCGATGCCCTATATGAGCCAGCGCGACAAGGAAGACATCATCTTTGGCTGCAAGAACGGTTTTGACTTTATTGCTGCCAGCTTTGGGCGCACCGCCGAGGATGTGTACGAGATCCGCAAGGTGCTGATGGCCCACAATCCCCGGGTGCGCATCATTGCCAAGATCGAAAACCGCGAGGGCGTCAACAACATCGACACCATCCTGGCCGCTGCCGACGCGGTGATGGTGGCCCGCGGCGATCTGGGCGTTGAGATCGACTTTACCGAAATCCCCGGCATTCAGAAAAGCATCATCCATCGCTCGTTCACCTTTGGCAAGCCGGTCATCACCGCCACCCAGATGCTGGACAGCATGATGGAAAACCCCCGCCCCAACCGTGCCGAGATCACCGACGTTGCCAACGCCATCTAAGACGGTACCTCTGCCATTATGCTGTCGGGCGAAACCGCTTCCGGCAAGTACCCGGTGGAATCCGTGCGCACCATGGCCTCCATCGCAGAGAGCACCGAGTCCGACCAGAACTATCTGACCAATGTGCGCAACGGGCAGGCCGTCATTAAGCTGTCGGTCAGCGACGCCAC